>JBBRNQ010000028.1:0-43690 GCA_038230235.1 Actinomycetales bacterium | reverse complement strand
CGCAGCGACTCTGAGTCAACCTCCCCCAGAGAAGCAGCCAACCCCAGCGACTCAGAGTCGACCTCCCCCAGAGAAGCAGCCAACCCCAGCGACTCAGAGTCGACCTCCCCGGGCCCGGCTGCCGACTGCCGCGATGGGCGGTCGGGCCTCCCCAGTGGGCGGCAAGCAGCAGGTCCGACGGGCCCTGTCTGGGCGATGTGACCGTGCCCCACAGTGGGCGGAAGGACGCGCTCACTCGGGGGTATGCACGTTTGCCATCTGCCCTGGCTCCGGCTCCGGCTCTCCGAGACGAGCACCACGGGCGGCCGGCTCGCCGGTGGGCGCACTTTCACCCATCCAGCTCACCTTGCTGCCGAGCTCAGCGGGCGGTGACGCGCACCAGCTTCTTGTTGGCGAACTCGTCCATGCCCCAGGCCCCGAGCTCGCGCCCGAAGCCGGAGCGCTTCACCCCGCCGAACGGCAGCCCGGGCAGCGTCGTCCCGTGCTCGTTGACGAAGGCCATGCCGACGTCGAGGCGCTCGGCGACCTGCTGGGCCTTGGCGGCGTCGCCGCTCCATACCGATCCGGAGAGGCCGTACGGCGAGCTGTTGGCGAGGGCCACGGCCTCGTCGGCGTCCTTGACGCGGTAGACGACCGCGACGGGACCGAAGAGCTCCTCGGAGTACGCGTCCATCGACGGGGTGACGTCGGCCAGGACCGTGGGCTGCACGAATGCGCCGGGCCCCTCGATGCGCTCGCCCCCGGTGAGGACCGTGGCGCCCTGGGCGACCGCGGTCTCGACCTGCTTGACGAGGCCGTCGGCCGCGGCCTGCGACGAGAGCGGGCCGATGACCGTGCCCTTGACGAGCGGGTCGCCGGGGGTGATCGCCGAGAAGGAGGCGGCGAGCTTGGCCACGAACTCGTCGTAGACGTCGTCGAGCACGACGATCCGCTTGGCGGCGTTGCAGGCCTGGCCGGTGTTGCTCATCCGCCCGCGGGTGGCGGCCTTGACGGTGGCGTCGAGGTCGGGGGCGTCGAGGACGATGAAGGCGTCGGAGCCCCCGAGCTCGAGGACGACCTTCTTGAGGTTGCGACCGGCCACCTCGGCCACGGCTGCGCCGGCGCGCTCGCTGCCGGTCAGCGAGACCCCCTGCACGCGGCGGTCGGCGATCATCGTGGCCGCCTGCTCGTTGCTGGCGAAGACGTTCTGGTAGGCGCCGTCCGGCACACCGGCGGCGCGGAAGACCTCCTGCATGGCCAGCGCCGACTGCGGGCAGATCGGGGCGTGCTTGAGCAGGACCGCGTTGCCCAGCATGAGGTTCGGGGCCGCGAAGCGGGCGACCTGGTAGTGCGGGAAGTTCCACGGCATGATGCCGAGGATCGCCCCGACCGGGGTGCGGCGCACGACGGTGCTGTCGGCGCCCGGCACCTGCAGGGTCTCGTCACCGAGCAGGGCCGGGCCGTGCTCGGCGTACCAGGCCCAGATCATCGAGCACAGCTTGAGCTCGCCCATCGCCTCGCGCAGCGGCTTGCCCATCTCGCGGGAGATGAGGGTCGCGAGCTCCTCGGCGCGGTCGTCGTACGCCGCGGAGATGCGGGTCAGGATGGCCGCCCGCTCGGCGACCGGCACGTCGCGCCACGCCTCGTAGCCGCTCTGGGCCGAGGCGAGCACCTGCTCGAGACCGGAGTCGTCGAGGGTGTCGAACTCGGCGAGGGTCTCACCGGTGGCGGGGTTGACGGAGGTGTAGAGGCTCATGATCCAGACGCTACCCCGGCGTGGGTCCCGAGGTCGTGCCGGCTGCCGCGCCGAGACGCCGCAGCCCCTTCTCGAAGTCCTTGCCCACGAGCTTGTCCATGGCGCCGAGCCGGGCCATGACCGCACCGAACCCCGAGCTCTCACCCGTCATCTCCCACCGCACGGTCGTGCCGCCTCCGCCGGTCGGCGTCAGCGTGAAGACGGTGACGTTGTCGGCCGGGAACGGCTTGAGAAAGCTCACGCCGACCTCCACCCGCTCGTCGGCGGTGACGCCCTGGACGACCATCGAGCCCGAGCCTGCCTTGCGGTTGCCCGACCAGGCGTACGTCGCCCCCACCCCCGCGTCCGAGCCGCCGTACGTGCGCTTCAGCTGCGGGTCGGTGTCCTCCCACGGCGACCACACCGTCCAGCGGTGGAGGTCGACGAGCAGGGGGAAGACCGCTGACGGCGGTGCGTCGACGACGTGGGAGCGCTCGACGCGGAAGGGGGTGGCCATGCCGCCGATGCTAGGGCCGGCGGTAGCCCAGGGCAACGAAACCCAGGGTCTTCAGCGCAGGACGTCGCGGGCGCACAGCTCGAGGGTGAGCAGCACGGCGACCGACTGCACGAGGAGCAGCGCGGCGAGGACGACGAGCTGGACCGCCGCCGCCTGCAGCGGCGTGGCCCCGCCGAGCAGGACCCCGACGAAGGCACCGGGCAGCGTGACGATCCCGACGGTGCGGGTCTGGTCGAGGCCGGGCAGGAGCGCGAGGCCGGCGTCGTCACGGGCGACCAGCACCCGGGCGTCACGGGTCTCGAGCCCGATGGACAGGGCTGCCTCCACCTCGCCGCGCCGCCCCGAGAGGGCGTCGAGGGTGCGGCGGCCGGCGAGGGTCGTCGCCGTCATCGCGTTGCCGACGAGGATGCCGAGGATCGGCACCACCGACACCTCCGCCAGGGGGATGAGGCCCGACGCCATCAGGGCGAGACCCACGGGCACGGCGGCGGCCCACACCGGCACCGCGGCGACCCACCAGCGCCCGCGCGGCACGAGGCGGCGGCCCGCCGTGATCGAGGCGACGGTGAGCATGAGCGCCACGAAGGCCGCGGTCAGCCACCACGAGCGCAGCACCACGGTGATGAGCAGGCCCACGACCCCGAGCTGCACCGTCGCCCGCAGGGCGGCGCCGAGGTCCTTGCGCGCGGGCTGGAGCCGGCCGACGTGGCTGACGACCGCGGCGAGACCGGCCAGCACGGCCACGACGACCACCAGCCGCACGTAGCCGGCCACCCCCGAGACATCGACGAGCGTCGCGGCGGGGACGGCGCCCGGCGCCACCACTGTCATCACCACCGGCATCACGGCTGGCGCCACCACGGCACCACGGCTGCCGCCGCCTCAGCCGGTGCAGCAGTCGATGACGACGGCCCACTCCCACGCCAGCTGGTGCCAGGCGTCGTACCGACCGGACAGGCCGGCGTGGCCCGCCGTCAGCTCGGTGCGGAAGAGCACCGGGGCGAGTGCCGCGTCGCTGCTCGACCGCTGGCGCAGACGCGCCACCCACTTGGCCGGCTCGGTGACGAAGACCCGGGTGTCGTTGATGCTCGTCGTCACCAGCACGCTGGGGTAGGCCTGGGCGGTGAGGTTCTCGTACGGCGTGTAGGCACGCATCCGCGCGTAGACCTGCGGGTCGTCGACCGGGTTGCCCCACTCCTCCCACTCCCCCACGGTGAGCGGCAGGGTCGGGTCGAGGATGGTCGTCAGCGCGTCGACGAACGGCACCTGCAGGTGGATGACCCGGAAGCGGTCGGGAGCCGTGTTGGCGACCACGCCCATCAGCAGCCCGCCGGCCGAACCGCCTTCTGCCGCAAGGCGGTCACGGGCGACGAGGCCGTTGTCGAGGAGGTGGTCGGCGCAGGCGACGAAGTCGGTGAAGGTGTGCTCCTTGTGCTCCATCTTGCCGTCGTCGTACCACCCCCGGCCCATCTCGGACCCGCCGCGCACGTGGGCGACGGCGAAGACGAACCCGCGGTCGAGCAGGGAGAGGCGGGCCACCGAGAACCACGGGTCGAGGCTGATGCCGTAGGAGCCGTAGCCGTAGAGCATCCCCGGCGCCGTGCCGTCGAGGGCGGTGTCACGCCGGTGGACGATGCTCATCGGCACCCGGGTGCCGTCGGAGGCGGTCGCCCACTCCCGCCGCTGGACGTAGTCGGCCGGGTCGTAGCCGCCACGCACCTCCTTGCGCTTGACGAGGGTGAGGGTGCCGGCCGCGACGTCGTAGTCGTAGACGCTCGAGGGGGTGACGAGCGAGGTGAAGCCGAGCTGCAGGACGCCCGTGGCCGGGTCCGGGTTGTCGCCGGTCCCCACGGCGCGCACGGGCTCGTCGAAGGTCACCTCGGTCGGGGCGCCGAAACCCGTGGGGGCGCCTGCGTCGCGGGGCAGGATGCGCACGGCGGTCTGACCGTCGGAGCGCAGGGACACGACAGCGAAGTCACGGAAGGCCTCGACGCCGAGGGCGTACTCGTCCTCGGTGGTGACGTCCAGCGGGTGCCACGGGCCCACGGCACCGTCGGCGACGACGGCCCGCGCGACCTCGAAGTTGCGACGGTCGCGGTTGTGCACCAGGAGCACCTCGTCGCCCAGGGGCTCGACGTCGTACTCCACGCCCTCGACGCGCGGGGCGACGACGACGAGCGACCCGAGCGGGTCGGCAGCATCGAGCAGGTGGTACTCGCTCGTCGTGCGCGAGCCGATGCCGATGACGACCCAGCGGTCGTCGCGCGAGACGCCCACGCCGAGGGTGAAGCGCTCGTCGGGCTCCTCGAGCACGAGCACGTCGCTCTCGGCAGCCGCGCCCACCTCGTGACGCCACACCTGGAAGGGACGCCAGGCCTCGTCGACCCGGGTGTAGAAGAGGTGGCGCCCGTCGAGCGACCACGCGACGCCGTACCCGATCTCGGTCACCGCCTCGTCGAGCACCGTCCCGGAGCCGATGTCGCGCACGCGCAGCGCGAAGCGCTCGTCGCCCTCGACGTCGACGGCCCAGGCCAGCAGCCTCCCGTCGGGAGAGACGTCGCTGGCTCCGACGGAGAAGAAGTCGTGGCCGACGGCTTCGGCGTTCTCGTCGAGGACGACCTGCTCGCCGGCCGGAGGGTCGTCACCCTCGAGCTCGGGACGCTGCGGGTGGGCGTCGGTCGCGACGCGGCCGTGCACGGCGTACTGCTCCCCCTCGATGGTGCGCGAGTAGTACCACCACCCCCCGTGGCGCACGGGCACACTGAGGTCGGTCTCCTTCGTGCGGGCGCGGATCTCGTTGAAGAGCTCGTCGGCGAGCGGGCCCAGGTGCTCGGTGCGGGCGGCGGCGTAGGCGTTCTCGTCCTCGAGGTAGGCGCGCAGCGCGGGGTCGTCCCGGTCGGCCATCCAGGCGTACTCGTCGGTGACGACGTCGCCGTGGACGGTGCGCGTGTGGGGGCGGGTGGGCGCCTGGGGCGGCTCGGGCAGCTGCGGCGCCTGGGGCACCTGGGGGGACGACGACACGGTTAGCACTCTAGGTGGTGGGCCCCGGTGCCTCGTCGAGCGCCTGCGCCAGCTCGGCGGGCGACCAATGGGCGAGCCCCTGCCGGCTGGAGAAGGACCGCGCGGACCCGTCGACCGGGTCGGTGAAGGCCAGCCTCGCCGCGAGCAGCTGGAGGGGCTGCTCGAGGTCGTCGGGTGAGTCGGGCGCACCCGGAAGGCCGTCGCCGTACAGCGGGTCACCGACGACCGGGGCACCGAGCCACGCGAGGTGGGCCCGCAGCTGGTGGGTGCGCCCCGTCACCGGCTCGAGCCGGTAGAGGCCGAGCCCACCACGCCGCCCGACGAGCGCGACCCTGGTCTCGCTGTTGGCCGGCTCCCCGTCCACGACCCGGGTACGCAGGCTCTCGCGGTCCTTGCGCAGGTGCAGCCTCACCGTCGTCGGGGTCGACAGCGAGCCCGACACCGGGGCCACCGCGAGGTAGGTCTTGGTCACGAGCCGCCGGGCGAAGAGCTCCTGGTAGGCGCCCCGCAGCGCCGGGTCGGCGACGAGGAGCAGCACCCCGGCCGTGAGGCGGTCGAGCCGGTGCGCCAGCGACAGCGACGGCAGCCCCAGCTCGTGGCGGGCGCGGGCGAGCGCGGTCTGGGTGACGTGGCGACCCCTCGGCATCGAGGCGAGGAACGGCGGCTTGTCGACCACGACGACGCGCGAGTCGCGGTGGAGCAGGGTGAGCGGGCCGGTGTGCACCGGCTCGGGCCGGAGCTCGCGCTCGACCCACAGCACACCCCCCGCCTCGTACGGCGTCTCGTCGGCCACCGGTCGGCCCTCGTGGTCCACCACCCGACCCGAGGCGAGGAGGGCACCCACACCGTCGTGGCCCAGGGGGGTCAACCGGTCGCGCAGGTGCTCGCCGACCGTCGTCCAGCGCCCGTCGGCCGGCAGCGCGAGGCGGGCCGCGTCCACCCCTTCGCGCTGGGGCAGGGGCGAGGCCGCCCGGGCGCGGCGGCGGGTCATCCTCCCGGCCCGTCGTCAGCACCCGGGGTGACGACGACCTCCACCTCGCGGTCGAGGAAGCGACCGTAGTCACGGGCCACCCGCTCGACGCCCCGGACGGTGGCGCCCGACAGCGTCCGCCACGGCCGGACGGTGACGACGACCCGAGACGGGGTCTCGCGCCGACCCCAGGTGCCCACGACGACGCCGCCGACCACGACGGTCGACAGGAACACCCCGTTGCCGCCGGGCACCACGAGGGCTTCCTCCACCGGCGTGAGCATGGCCGAGCGGTCCTTGTAGCCCAGGAGGTACTCGTCGAAGCCCGGCAGCAGCAGCACCGCCGGGGCGCGCTCGGGCTCCGGCGCGTCGACGTGCACGAGGTACGGGGCGCCGGCGTGCGTCTGCGTGGTCAGGCGGTCACTGGCCAGCGCGACCGCCTCGCGGGTGAAGGCGAGCGTCTGGCCGGTCCAGCCCGCGAGGTCCCGCTCGGTGACGGGACCGTGGCTGCGGACGTAGCGCTCGGCCACGGTGGCCATTGCCTCCTCCCGGCCCGGGCGCCACGGGTCGGGCGCCCACGCGTCGAGCAGGACGAAGGTCGGTTCGGCTCCCTCGGGAAGCCCCTGGCAGAGCAGACCCTCCATGCACAGACGGGCCACGACGACGACTCCCCGCTGGCCGGCGGGGTCGATCCCCCCTGCCGCGAGCGCGTCGTGCAGCGCGGAACGGCGCAGGCCCCGCGGCCCATGGGGCTCGAGTGCAGCCACCACCAGTCGGCGCGCGCGCGCCACGTCGTCGTCGCCCAGACCCAGCTGCGCGCACCGGGCGCGTGAAGCGGGCAGCGACCGGGTCGCGAGCAGCGCGCAGGTCCACGCGAGGTCCCTGCTCTCGACCAGGTGCAGGGTGCCCCGCATCGGCCAGGTCCGGGTCACCGCCCGCGCCGCCCAGGCGGCGAGCACCTCGGCGCGGGTCGTCCCCGTGCGGACCCCCACCGACCAGAGCGCGCCCGGCAGGTCCTGGGCCTGCATGGCGAGGTGCTCCCGCACGACCCGTGAGACGGCCGAGAGCGCCGAGACCGCCGCCGGGGCCGGGGCCGCCGCCAGGGCGAGGGTGTCACCCCCCATCTCCACCGGCGCGTGCACCGTGGGCCCCCGGGGTCGACGCGTCGGCGGCGCGGGGACGCCCGAGGCGGCGAGCCGCCGCAGCGACAGCTCGCGGCGGTCACGCCGACGGAGGGCATGGGGAGGCATGCGCCCAGCCTGCCCCAGACCGGCCGCCTCGCGGGCCCCCTGAAACGCCCCGAACGTCCCGACCGCTGCACGAGGGGTGCCGCCCCCCACGGCCGGCACCCCTCGCTCACAGCAGCTGACCGCTCACGGACGTCGCGCTCGCGCGTGGTCCGGATGCCGACCCTAGGTCGGGGATCAGTTCTGACGTTCGCCGACCCTAACAGCGGCTCCCGTGGACCTCCACGGCCTTCGCGAGGGACGGCGCCGGGCACGGCGCACCGGGCCGGAGCAGCCGATCATGTGACCCACATCGGGTCGCGGGATTCACCCAAGTTATCGAAAGATCAACGACAGTCCCCGGCGAGCAGCGCCGTGGACCCGCCCGTTTCGGTGGGCCGCTTCCTCAATCGGCCACTGACACCTTCAGGCCACGAGGCACCGGGAGGGCCGGGCACCACCCATGGTGTCGGCCTTCCGGCCGTCCGGCCCGGCTTCCCGAGGGTCGCGTCACACCATCAGGCAGGACGGCCCGAGCAGCGCCTTGAGGTCGCCGAAGAGGGCTGGCCCGGCACTGACCCGCAGGGTGTCGTCGAGCCGCATCAGGGTCGAGCGGCCGGGCTGGGTGAGCTTGAGGTGCACCTCGGTCACGCCCGGGTGCTCACGCAACGTCTGACGCAACCGTTCGGCGAGCGCGTCGGTCGCGCGCACCAGGGGCAGGTTGAGCACGACGGGCCCACGCGGCCCCTCCTTGATGTCGGGGAGGGCGAGGTCCTGGGCGTAGATCGAGACGGTGTCGTCGCGGGCGTTGACCTTGCCCTTGACCACGCAGACGACGTCGGTGCCGAGCATGGTGGAGAAATTGAGGTAGGCCGAGGGGAAGAAGAGGCACTCGATGGCACCGTCGAGGTCCTCGACCGTGGCGATGGCCCACAGGTCGCCCTTCTTGGTGCGCTTGATCTGCAGCCCCGTGATCAGCCCGGCGATGGTCACCATGCCACCCTCGGCCGGCGGGTCGTCACCGGTCAGGGCCGCGATCGGGGTGTCGGCGTGCTGGGACAGCAGGTGCTCGATCCCGAGCAGCGGGTGGTCGCTGACGTAGAGGCCGAGCATCTCGCGCTCGAAGGCCAGCAACGTCGACTTCTCCCACTCGGCCAGTGGCACCGGCGGCAGTCCGTCGAAGGCGTCGTCTCCGGAGGCGACGTCGTCGTCCGTCCCGCCGCCGCCACCGAAGCTGCCGAACGAGAAGATGTCGAGGGTGTCCTGCCCGCGGTCCTGGTTGCGCTTGACCTCGACGAGGGCGTCGATGTAGCGCTCGTGCACCTCGAGCATGCCGCGACGGCTCTCACCGAGGCTGTCGAACGCGCCCGACTTGATCAGCGACTCGATCGTGCGCTTGTTGCAGACCACGGCCGGCACCTTGCCGAGGAAGTCCTTGAAGGACGAGTACGCACCCTTCTCCCCCCGGGTGCGGATGACCGCCTCGACGACGTTGGCGCCGACGTTGCGCACGGCCTCCATCCCGAAGCGGATGTCGGTGCCGACGGCCGCGAAGTTGCCGATCGAGGAGTTGACGTCGGGCGGCAGCACCTTGATGCCCATCCGGCGGCACTCGTTGAGGTAGAGCGCGGACTTGTCCTTGTCGTCGCGCACGCTCGTGAGCAGCGCGGCCATGTACTCCGCGGGGTAGTTGGCCTTGAGGTAGCCGGTCCAGTACGACACGAGGCCGTAGGCCGCGGTGTGCGCCTTGTTGAAGGCATAGTCGGAGAAGGGGACGAGCACGCCCCACAGGGCTGCGACCGACGCCTCGTTGAAGCCCTGCGCCTTCATCCCGTCGGAGAACGGGACGTACTCGGCGTCGAGGACCGACTTCTTCTTCTTGCCCATCGCGCGGCGCAGCAGGTCGGCGGTGCCGAGGGTGTAGCCCGCCAGCTTCTGGGCGATCTCCATGACCTGCTCCTGGTAGATAACCAGGCCGTACGTCGTGCCCAGGATCGGCTCGAGGGCCGTCACCATCTCGGGCTGGAGCTTGCCCTTGAGCTGGGGGTCGAGCGGGACGAGCTCCTGCTTGCCGTTCTTGCGCAGGGCGAAGTTCGTGTGGGCGTTGACCCCCATGGGGCCGGGACGGTAGAGCGCGAGAGCCGCGGAGATGTCCTCGAAGCTGTCGGGCTGCATCAGCTTGAGCAGCGTGCGCATGCCGCCACCGTCGAGCTGGAACACCCCGAGGGTGTCACCGCGGCAGAGCAGCTCGTAGGTGGGCCGGTCGTCGAGCGTCTTGCTCAGGACGTCGAGGTCGATCTCCTCGTCGCGGTTCGAGCGGATGTTGTCGATGGCGTCGTCGAGGATGGTGAGGTTGCGCAGGCCGAGGAAGTCCATCTTGACCAGACCGAGCGTCTCGCAGCTCGGGTAGTCGAACTGGGTGATGACCTGGCCGTCCTGCAGCCGGCGCATGATGGGGATGACGTCGACGAGGGGCTCGCTGCTCATGATCACCCCGGCGGCGTGCACCCCCCACTGGCGCTTGAGCCCCTCGAGCCCCCTGGCCGTGTCGACGACCTCCAGGGCTCCGGGCTCGACCTCGACGAGCTGGCGGAACTCCCCCCCCTCGTTGTAGCGCGGGTGCGTCGGGTCGTAGATGCCCGAGAGCGACACGCCCTTGCCCATGACGTCGGCGGGCATCGCCTTGGTGAGCTTGTCGCCCATGACGAACGGGTGGCCGAGCACGCGCCCGGCGTCCTTGACGGCCTGCTTGGCCTTGATGGTGCCGTAGGTGACGATCTGGGCGACGCGGTCAGCGCCGTACTTCTCCGTGACGTACTTGATGACCTCACCGCGGCGGCGCTCGTCGAAGTCGACGTCGAAGTCGGGCATGGAGGCCCGCTCGGGGTTGAGGAAGCGCTCGAAGATCAGGCCGTGCGGCACGGGGTCGAGGTCGGTGATGCCCATGGCGTAGGCGCACATGGAGCCGGCGCCCGAACCGCGACCGGGCCCCACCCGGATGCCGTTGTCCTTGGCCCAGTTGATGAAGTCGGCGACGACGAGGAAGTAGCCGGGGTAGCCCTTGCCGACGATGACGTCGATCTCGTAGGCGGCCTGCTTGGTGGCGTAGTCGGGCACGCCGTCGGGGAACCGGCGCACCAGCCCCGTGGTGACCTCCTTGACGAACCACGAGGTCTCGTCCTCCCCCGGCGGGCACGGGAAGCGCGGCATGTAGCGACCCTCCCCCTCGGTGAAGGACACCTCGCACATCTCGGCGACGAGCAACGTGTTGTCGCACGCCTCGGGCAGCTCGCGCCACAGGTGGCGCATCTCCTGCGCCGACTTCAGGTAGTAGCCGTCGCCCTCGAAGGCGAAGCGGTTCGGGTCCATGAGGGTCGAGCCCGACTGGACGCACAGCAGGGCGCCGTGCGCCTTGGAGTCCTCCTGCCGCGTGTAGTGCAGGTCGTTGGTCGCGAGCAGGGGGAGCCCGAGGTCCTTGGCCAGCCGCAGCAGGTCGTCACGGACCCGGCGCTCGATGTCGTTGCCGTGGTCCATCAGCTCGCAGAAGTAGTGCTCGGCGCCGAAGATGTCGCGGAACTCGGCCGCCGCCTCCAGGGCCTTGTCGTACTGCCCGAGCCGAAGCCGCACCTGGACCTCGCCGGAGGGGCACCCGGTGGTCGCGATGAGGCCGTCACCGTAGGTGTTGAGCAGCTCGCGGTCGAGTCGTGGCCACTTCGCGTAGACCTGGTCGAGCGAGGCGATGGAGCCCATCCGGAAGAGGTTCTTCATCCCCTCGTTGTTGCGGGCGAGGATGGTCATGTGGGTGTAGGCCCCACCACCGGAGAGGTCGTCTCCCGGGCGCGTCTTCTCGTCACCCCACTTCTGCCGGGTCTTGTCGCTGCGGTGGGTGCCCGGCGTGACGTAGGCCTCGAGCCCGATGATCGGCTTGATGCCGTGCTTGCGCGCCTTGGACCAGAACTCGTAGGCACCGAAGAGGTAGCCGTGGTCGGTCATCGCCACGGCCGGCATGCCCATCTCGACGGCGGCGCCCATCATCTCGTCGATCCGCGCCGCCCCGTCGAGCATGGAGTACTCGGTGTGGTTGTGCAGGTGGACGAAGCTGGGCTCGGCGGTGGCGGCAGTGGTCATCGGGCAGCTCTGGTGTCTCGTGCGGGCGCGTTCGGCATCGGGGAGATTCTAGGCCGGGACGGTGACAGGCGACGACGACCCCGGGCACCGACGCAGGTGGTCCGGCGTGTCGCCCGGCCCGGCGTGGTCAGCCCGCAGAGACGACGTCGAGCGCGTGCTGGAGGTCGTCGGGGTAGGTGCTCTCGTAGGTGACCCACTCGCCGGACCCGGGGTGCTCGAAGCCGAGCCCCATCGCGTGCAGCCACTGGCGGTCGAGACCCAGCCGGGCCGCCAGGGTGGGGTCGGCGCCGTACGTCAGGTCGCCGCAGCAGGGGTGGTGCAGGGCGGCGAAGTGCACCCGGATCTGGTGGGTGCGCCCCGTCTCGAGGTGGATCTCGAGCAGCGAGGCCCGCCGGAAGGCCTCGAGCACCTCGTAGTGCGTCACGGCCGCCTTGCCCGACTCCATCACGGCGAACTTGTAGTCGTGGCCGGGGTGGCGCCCGATGGGCGCGTCGATCGTGCCGACCACGGGATCGGGGAGCCCCTGCACGAGCGCGTGGTAGGTCTTGTCGACCGTGCGCGCCTTGAAGGCCCGCTTCAGCAGGGTGTAGGCGCGCTCGCTCTTGCAGACCACCATGAGGCCCGAGGTGCCGACGTCGAGGCGGCTGACGACGCCCTGTCGCTCACTCGCCCCCGAGGTCGAGATCCGGTAGCCGGCCGCCGCAAGGCCACCGAGGACGGTGGGGCCGGTCCAGCCCACCGAGGGGTGCGCGGCGACACCGACCGGCTTGTCGACCACGACGATGTCGTCGTCGTCGTGCACGATGCGCAGGCCGGGGACCGGCTCGGCCACCACCTCGACCAGGCTGACCGGAGCAGACGGGATGGAGACCTCGAGCAGGTCGCCCGCACTCACCCGGTGGGACTTGCCGACCACGACGTGGCCCACGCTCACCTCGCCGGCGGCGGCCAGCTCGGCGGCCCGGGTGCGGGACAGACCGAAGAGCCGGGCGATGGCCGCGTCGACGCGCTCACCCTCGAGCCCCTCGGGCACGAGGACGGCGCGGGCGTCAGACATCGGCCCGCGGTGGTGCGTCCGAGGGGCTGGTGTCGTCAGGCGCGTCCGACGGGCTGGCGTCATCGGGAGCCCCGCGGTCGCGCAGGCCGTCGACGCCCGTGCCCCGTACGGCGAGCAGGGCGATGAGGCACGCCGCGGAGACGATGGCGATATCGGCGACGTTGCCGATGAACCACGTGCTGTAGGCGATGAAGTCGACCACGTGGCCGCGACCGACCCCGGGCTCGCGCACGAGCCGGTCCGTGAGGTTGCCGAGCGCCCCACCGAGCAGGAGCCCGAAGGCCCAGGCCCAGCCGCGGCTGCCCAGCCGACGGCTGACCCGCACGATGGCGACGAGCACCACGATGGCGATGAGGGTGAGCACCCAGGTGCTCCCGGTGCCCAGGGAGAAGGCGGCACCGGGGTTGCGGATCAGCTGCAGCTGCAGGAAGTCGCCCACCAGCCGCTCGGGGCGGCCTTCCGTGAGGTGCGAGACCGCCCAGACCTTGGTCAGCTGGTCGGACGCGTAGGTGACGACGGCCACGACGGTGAGCACGAGGACGAGTCGCCGGTGCCTGGCCCGGTCGGCGGTCAGTGGGGTCTGGGTCATGGTCTCGCTCCTGCCGGGGGCCGGAGCGGTGCTGTCGGGGTGGATCAGCGACTCTCCTGCCGAGTCTTGCAGTCCACGCACAGCGTGGCCCGTGGGGCGGCCTGGAGGCGCAGCTTGCTGATGGGCTTGCCGCACGACTCGCAGATGCCGTAGGTGCCGTCGTCGAGCCGCTCGAGGGCGTGCTCGATCTGGTCGAGCTTGTCGCGCTGGCCCGCCGCGAGGGTCATCTCGTAGTCGCGCCCACCGATGCTGGCACCGGCGTCGGCCTGGTCGTCACCGGCCCCGTCGCCCGCCTCGCGCAGCAGCCCCTGGAGGTCGCGCTCCGCGATCTGCAGGTCGGCCTCGGCGCGGGCACGCTCGCTGTGCAGCTCGGCGCGGAAGTCGCTGATCTCCGCGGCCGACCACGGGCTGGCGTTCGCGGGGGCCGCAGCCTTGACCGCGGGGGCGGCCTTCTTCGCCGCAGTGGCCTTCTGCACGGGCGCCCCAGCCTTGGACGCGGGGGCGGCCTTCTTCGCCGCAGTGGCCTTCTGCGCGGGCGCCCCAGCCCTGGACGCGGGGGCCGCCTTCTTCGCCGGCGCCGCAGCCTTCGACGCAGCCTTCGACGCAGGCGCGACCTTCTTGGCGGGCGCGGCCTTCTTCAGGGGGGTGGCGGCCTTGGACGCGGGGGCCGCCTTCGCTGCCGCTACGGCCGTCGTCGCAGTGGTCGTCGTGCCGGCGCCCTTGCGGGCGGTCGTCGATGCCATGTCGCGGCCTCTCTCGTGAGGGGATTGTCCTCGGATGCGTGGCGCTGAGAATAAGGCGCGAGTCACGTTGACTCCAAACCGGCACACCGTACGGGGTCCCCTCCCGCCGTCTGCCGGGCCCCGGGCGCGGGATGGCTCACCCGCCGGGGGGAGCCGTGCGGGCCCGGACCGGGTGGCGGTCCGAGCCCGTCGAAGGGGGTGGCGGGGAGGTGGGGCGGTGAGCGGTCAGCCCCGCTCGGCCGAGGCTGGCTCCTGCTCGACAGCGGTGTGCTCCAGCTCCTCGAGCTGACCCTGCAGGTAGGACTTCAGCTGCGAACGGTAGTTGCGCTCGAAACCGCGCAGCTGGTCGATCTGCTTCTGGAGGCGGGACTTCTCGGCCTCGAGCTCACCGAGGACCGCCGCCTTGCGCTGCTGGGCTTCCGCGACCATCCCGGTCGAGCGCTCGCGCCCCTCGGTGATGAGCTCCTCGTGGCGGGCCGTGGCCTCGGCGATGAGCTGGTCGTGCTGGGTCTGGGCCGTGCCGACGAGCTCGTCGTGGTGCGTCTGGGCGGTGCTGACCAGCTCGTCGTGACGGGCCTGGGCGGACGAGACCAGCTCGTCGTGCTTGGCCCGGGCGCTGCCCACGAGCTGGTCGTGCTCCGCCTGGGCAGACCCGACCAGCTCGTCGTGACGGGCCTGACCCTGCGAGATCAGCTGCTGGCGGGTGGTCTCGCCGTGGCTGACGTGCTCGTCGTGCAGACGCTGGGCCAGCTCGATGAGGGAGGCTGCGCTCGCTCCTCCGCCGGCACCGGCGGCCACAGCCCGCATCACTCCGGTCTGGCTGCCGCCCTCGGCGGGGGCTGCGGCTGACTGGGCGGCCGCTGCCTGCTGCTCGGCCTCCGCGGCCCGGGTCTCGGCGGTGGAGACCTGCTCCGTGGCGGACTGCAGCTCCTGCTGGGCGGTCTGCAGCTTCTGCAGGACCTCGGCGGCCTTCCGCTCGGCGACGGAGGCCCGCTCCTCGGCAGCAGCAATGCGGTTGGTGAGCTCGGTGGAGGCCTGCTCACCCGCCGCCGCAGAGCTCTGGTGGGCGTCCTGCGCCTCGGCGTGGCGCTGCTGCGCCGTGGACAGGTCCCGCTGGGCGGCGGCCAGCTGCTGCTCGAGCTCGGCGACCCGCGCCTCGGCGGCCTGCTTCTCCTCGGTGGCCGCGCGAGCCGTGGCCTCGGCGGCCTCGAGCCGCTCCTGCACAGACTTGTCGATGGCGCCGGTGCGGTCCCGCAGGGCGTCCTCGGCGTTGGTCACGTCGGTGCTGACCCGCACCAGCCGCGCTGCCGCCTCACGTTCCTGCGTCTCCGCGCTGGCGATGCGGGCGCGGAGGTCGGCGAGCTCGGCCTGCGCCGCCTCGAGCGCCTCGGTGTCGACCGGAGCCGGCATCGCGATGGTCGAGGGGGCGTCCCTCATCCCGTTATCGCCATGCACCTCGCGACCGGCGCGGCAGTCGTTCAGCTGCTGCTTGAAGTCGTCACGCTGAGCCACGAGCGTGCGCATCTCGGCGACGATCTCGTCGAGGAAGTCGTCAACGTCGCGCTCGTCATAGCCCTTCCGGAACTGGGTCGTCTGGAAGTGCTTGTTGAGGATCTGTTCGGGCGTGAGCGCCATGGTTCCACCTCGGTCGTCGGGCCGGTCGGGGGCAACGTTAGCGAACGGTGTGCGCCACACCAACATCACGTGGCACAGGACCGGCCGGAACGGGCCCGGAGCGGGGTCTCGGGTCGATATCGTACGGGTCTCGGATTGGTCTCGAACGCACTCGGTCGACGGGCCTGCCGTCCACCGAGGCGCCGGGTCAGAGGTTGAGCAGCACCGAGGTGATGATCATCAGCGCCAGGAACGCGAAGTCGATCCGCATCCCGCCGAAGGTCAGGGACGGGATCACCTTCCGCAGGGCCCGCAGCGGCGGGTCGGTCACCGTGTAGGCCCCCTCAGCGAGCACGAGCACGGCGCCCCGCGGGCGCCACTCGCGCGACAGCACCCGCACCCAGTCGATGACCAGGCGGCCGATGAGCGCGATGAAGAAGAGGAAGACGACGATCTTGAAGAGCTGCCAGACAGGACCCATGTGACCAGTGTGACTGACGGATCTGTGTGAGGTGCGACGATCCCCGAGGAACGTGGCTCAGCTCTGGTTGAAGAACCCCCGGGCCTGGCGGGGTGCCTCGGTGCTCACCTCGGTGCTGACCTCGACGTGCGCGGGCGAGAGCAGGAAGACCTTCGACGTCACCCGCTCGATCTCGCCGTGGAGGCCGAAGATGAGGCCCGCGGCGAAGTCGACGAGCCGCTTGGCGTCGTCGTCGGCCATGTCGGAGAGGTTCATGATGACCGGGGTGCCGGCCCGGAACGCCTCCCCGATCTTCTTGGCCTCGTTGTACGTGCGCGGGTGGATCGTCGTGATGCGGGTCAGGGCGCTGACCTCGGTGTCGCGCACGACCCGGGCCACCGGGGTCTGGCGCTGGGGCAGAGGGGTCACCTGGGCACGGTGCTCGCGCTCCTGGACCTCGTGGCTGCCCGTCCGCCGGTCGTCGGCCTCGCCGTGCCCGCCGTCGCCGTCGTGGGCGTCGAGGTCGTCGTACCCGTCGTAGCGGTCGTCCTCCTCGGCCATTCCGAGCCAGACCATCGACTTGCGCAGTACCCCAGCCATTGGTGAGCTCCCTTGAGTGTCAATCCGACGCCAGTCAGACGCTTGTCGGACGTGCAGTCACACGTGCGTGTCGAGACGTCGTACGTGGTCGCACGTGACCGCGCGGCCCTGCCTCTGCTTCGACGTTAGCGAACAGCCGGCCGCGAGCCGAGGATTGCCGACCCGACACGCAGGTGTGTCGCCCCATGTCGCACCGCGGCCTCGAGGTCGCCGCTCATGCCCGCCGAGACGATGACGGCGTCGGCGTGCACCGCTCGTACGGCGCGCGAAACCTCGGCAAGCGAAGCAAACGCCCGTTCCGGGTCACCTTCGCGGGGGGCTACGGCCATCACCCCGGCCAGGTCGAGCGTGGGCTCCTCGGCCACGAGGTCGGCGAGCGCGAGGACGTCCCCCATCGCGACGCCACCGCGGTCCCCCGGCGCCGCCGGGTCGCCGTCAGGCTCGAGGCTGACCTGCACCAGGACGGACTGACGGCTCCCGGCCGACTCGGCCGCCCGGGCCAGGGCGCGCACGAGCTTCGGCCGGTCGACGGTGTGGACGAGGTCGGCCCACCCGACGACGGCAGCCGCCTTGTTGGTCTGGACCTGGCCGATGAAGTGGGTCATGGGAGGCGGGGCGTCGGTCGGGGAGGACGCCCCGCGCTCGCGCAGCCGACCCAGCAGGGGGTCAGCGAGCTTGTCGAGGGCCTCCTGAGCCCGGCTCTCGCCGACGTCGCCCACCCCGAGGTCGAGCAGGAGCCGCACGTCGCTGGCCGGGAAGAACTTGGTGACGACGACCAGGGTGACCTCCGACCGCGCCCGGCCGGCGTCGGTGCAGGCCTGCCCGATCCGCTGCTCGACAGCAGCGAGACCGGCCCGCAGCTCGGCCCGGCGCCGGCTGTCGCCCGAGGCGCCAGAGGCGGTCACGAGAGGGGCTCTGGCGACGAGGGCAGGAGCCGGATGACACCGGCGTACCGGCCCGTGGTGCCGTCGCGCCGGTAGGAGTAGAGCAGCGGGTCCTCGCGCGAGCAGCCGGGCACCCAGGTCACCGCGACGTCGGCAGCCACCAGCTGGTCGACGACTCCGGCGGCCACGTCGACCGCCGGGGTGCCGACCCACGACAGGGTGGACGAGACCGGGCTGCGGCGGGCCGCCTCCGCCCGCATCTCGGCCGGGACCTCGTAGCACCGGCCGCAGATGGACGGACCGACGACGGCAGCTAGGTCGGTGGCTCCCAGGTCGCGCATGGCCGCGACCGCGACCGCGACGACCCCCGCGGTCATGCCGGGGCGACCTGCGTGGACGGCGCCGACGACGCCGGCGCCCACGTCGTGGAGGAGCACCGGGGAGCAGTCGGCGACGAGCGCCGCGAGCGCCAGGTCGGTGCGGGTGGTGACGAGGGCGTCGCAGGGTGGTGGGTCGCCGCTCCAGGGACCGTCGACGACGACGACGTCGGTGCCGTGGCACTGGGGCATGAACAGCAGCCGCTCGGCGGGGACGCCGACCGCCAGGGCGACGCGGTCGCGGTTCTCGCGCACCGCCGCAGGGTCGTCGCCCACCCCGCCGCCGAGGTTGAGGCCGGCCCAGGGAGCCCCGCTCACCCCGCCGTCACGGGTGGTGAACCCGACCCGGACGCCCGGGCGCGAGGAGGTCGCCCCGACGTGGCCCTCGCCGCGCCAGGTGATGCCCGCACCAGTGGTGACGGCACCAGGAGTGCCGGCCGCCCGGGTCGAGGGTGGGCTCGAGGTGGTGGACACGGCACGACCTCCTGACCGACCTCGCGACTGACCTCCCGGCGGCACCGGGCTACCGACGATCTGCCTACCGGGCTACTTGAGGAAGTCGGGCACGTCGAGGTCGTCGGCGTCCTCGAAGGTGACCGTGCGCGGTGGGGCCTGAGGTGGGGCCGCAGGCGCCTGCGCCGGAGCCTGCGGAGGTGACGCGGGCGCCGCCCCGCCAGCAGGCGCGCCGTACGGGGTAGGGGTGTACGACGGGGAGGGAGCGTACGACGGGGCTGCGGGCGTCGTGGGGGCCGGACCGGACCCCGCCGGGACCCCGGACGACGAACCAGCGGGAGCCCCGGCGGGGGCCGTGACCGTGGTGGCCGGCGCCGGTCGGGCTCCGCTCGAGAAGGTGCCGAGGGCCCCCTCGTTGCGCTTGACCGGGCCCCCGCCGTCGAAGCCCGCAGCGATGACCGTGACCCGCACCTCGTCGCCGAGGGCGTCGTCGATGACCGTGCCGAAGATGATGTTGGCCTCGGGGTGGGCCGCCTCCTGGACCAGCCGGGCCGCCTCGTTGATCTCGAAGAGGCCGAGGTCGGAACCGCCCGAGATCGACAGCAGCACACCGTGGGCGCCGTCGATGCTCGCCTCGAGCAGCGGGGACGAGATGGCCAGCTCGGCCGCCTGCACCGCGCGGTCCTCCCCGCGGGCCGAGCCGATCCCCATCAGGGCGGACCCGGCGCCCTGCATGACCGACTTGACGTCGGCGAAGTCGAGGTTGATCAGACCCGGGGTCGTGATGAGGTCGGTGATGCCCTGCACACCGGAGAGGAGCACCTGGTCGGCGGAGCGGAAGGCGTCCATCATCGAGACGTTGCGGTCGCTGATCGACAGCAGCCGGTCGTTGGGGATGACGATGAGGGTGTCGACCTCGTCGCGCAGCCCGGCGATGCCGGCCTCGGCCTGGTTGGCGCGACGGCGCCCCTCGAAGGTGAAGGGCCGGGTCACGACACCGATGGTCAGGGCCCCGAGCTGGCGGGCGATACGGGCCACCACCGGTGCCCCACCGGTGCCGGTGCCACCGCCCTCACCAGCGGTCACGAAGACCATGTCGGCGCCCTTGAGCACCTCCTCGATCTCCTCCTGGTGGTCCTCCGCCGCCCGGCGGCCGACCTCGGGGTCGGCGCCGGCTCCGAGCCCGCGGGTGAGCTCACGACCGACGTCGAGCTTGACGTCGGCGTCACTCATCAGCAGGGCCTGGGCATCGGTGTTGATGGCGATGAACTCGACGCCCTTCAAGCCGACGTCGATCATCCGGTTGATGGCGTTGACGCCACCACCCCCGATGCCGACGACCTTGATGACGGCGAGGTAGTTGTGCGGGTCTGCAGCCACGATCGGGCCCTTCCTTCATGGCGGAGCTGGCGCACCCCTGGCGAGGGGTGCATGAATCTCGAAAATGTCAGGTGTCGGGACCGGTGGTCAGGTCCCGATGTCTCGGTCAGGTCTCGACCTGTACTTCAGGGTGAGCGTTTTGGGTGGCCTGGGCCGTCGCGCACTCGCCCGACCGTATGCTGCGCCGCGCCGCGTTCCAACTCCCGGCGCGGCGTGTCCTCGACCTCGGGTCGAGATCGACCTCCGAGATGGTAGCGGTGGTGGCAGTGGTGCGGATGTGACGGATGAGGCGCCGTCAGGTCGTCGTGGGGGTGTCCGGTGCGCTGACGTCGATCGTCTTCGGTGAGGTGGGCAGCAGTGCCTTCAGCACCGCGAGCTTCTTCGGTCCGTCGGCGAGCCCGCCCCACCGCACCGTCACCCCGCTCAGGGTGAAGGTGACCAGGTCGGCGCTGGTCACCGTCACGCCGCTGACCCGGCCGCGGAGCGACGACGGCAGGACGGTCAGCACGCTCGCGGCCGCCCGCAGGCCCTCCGGGGCCGGGGTGGCCGTGACCGAGGTGATGAGCGGGACCCCCGCCGGTGCCGCACCCACGCTCTGGTAGGCGCGTCCGGTCGCGTCGACCAGCTGCAGGCGGGAGTCGGGCAGCCGGACGGCGAGGACCGGCTGGCGGCGCGTGACCGCCACCACGACCGTGTGCGGCCAGCTGCGTCTGACCTCGACCTCGCCGACGGTGGGGATGACCTCGACGCGCGCAGCCGCCGCGTCGGTGTCGACCCGGGCCAGGGGGGTGCCCATCACGACGGCGGCGGCCGCCACGACGGCGGAGCGCTCCCGGGCGTCGGCCAGCCCGGTGACGGTCACCGAGCTGACGGCGAAGATCGAGCTGACCGCCAGAGCCCAGACCGCGGCCGCCACCACGAGCACGACGACGGCGGCGGCACTGGCGACCTGCCACGGCCGACGACGCACCCGGGTGGCTCGCCGTTCGAAGCGTCGACGGGCCGACTCGAGACCCTGGTCGCGGGCCCGTCCCGCGACCTCCCGACCCCGGGTCACCCGACCTGCGGTCATCCGCCCCGCGGACCCTCGCTCCGCGGTCGCTCGCCCTGCGGTCGCCCGGCCCGCGGTCACCCGCCCGGAGCCGGCGCGCCCGGATCCTGGCTCCCTCCTCCGGGTGGCTCCCCGGCCGGCTCGGCCGCTCGCACCCTGCGTCATCGCGCCTGCTCCTGTCCGTGACTCGTCGGGCTCATCGGGCTCATCGGGCTCGTCGGGCTCGTCGGGCTGCTGGGGCCCTGCGACCACGTCGGCGTCGGGCGTGCCCCGGGGCTCCGGTCAGGGGCGAGGTCCCGCGCGCGCAGCCCCTCGAGCACGAGCGGGCCGATCGCCGTGACGTCGCCCGCCCCGACGGTCAGGACGAGGTCGCCGGGTCGGACCAGACCGACCACGAGGGGGGCCACCCGCTCCCACCCCGGTTCGTAGTAGACCGCACCCGACGGCGACGAGGTCGCGGCTGCGGCCGCCTCGCTGACGAGCCGACCCGACACGCCGGGGACCGGGTCCTCGCGGGCCGCGTAGACGTCCATCACGACGGTGACGTCGGCAGGCGCGAGGGCACCCCCCAGCTCGGCCGCGAAGTCACGGGTGCGCGAGTAGAGGTGCGGCTGGAAGACCACGACGAGCCTCCCGGGGCGCCCCTGCGCGGTGGCCTCGTCGACCAGTCGCCGCCCGGTGCTGACCACCGCGGTGAGCTTGCCGGGGTTGTGGGCGTAGTCGTCGACGACCTGCACCCCGCCCTCCGACCCGCGGGGCTCGAAGCGCCGGCCGGTGCCCGCGAACGACGCGAGACCGGCGAGCACCGCCCCGGCGGGCTCGCCGACGCCGAGGACCGCCGCACCGAAGGCCGCGGCGGCGTTGAGCACGTTGTGGTGGCCCGGCAGGGCCAGGGCCAGGGCGTACGACGTGCCCTCCCACCACAGCGTCGCGCGCGACGACAGGCCCTCGTGGTGCACGTCGGTGACCCGCAGGTCGGCGTCGGACGACTCGCCGTACCCGACGACGCGCAGGCCCAGTGCGCGGGCGTGCTCGCCCAGCGCGCGGGCACCCGGGTCGTCGACGCACACGACGAGCAGGCCGCCCTCGGGCACCGTGGCCACGAAGGCGGCGTACGCCTCCCGGACGGTGTCGAAGTCGCCGTAGAAGTCGAGGTGGTCGGGCTGCACGCTGGTGACGACGGCGACCTGCGGCCGGTAGGTGAGGAAGGAGCCGTCGCTCTCGTCGGCCTCGACGACGAAGACGTCGCCGGCGCCCAGGTGCGCGTTGGTGCCAAGAGCGGTGAGCTCGCCCCCGAGCGCGAACGACGGGTCACCCCCACCGGCCCGCAGCGCCATGGTGAGCAGCGAGCTCGTGGTGGTCTTGCCGTTGGCTCCGGCGACGGCCACCCGGCGCTTGCCGGCCATCGTGGCGGCGAGGGCCTGCGCCCGGTGCAGGACACGCAGCCCCGCCGTCCGGGCGGCCGTGAGCTCGACGTTGGAGTCACGGATCGCCGACGAGACGACGACCGTGTCGACACCGTCGACGAGGGCCGCGTCGTGGCCGACGTGCACCGTCGCGCCCTCCTGCTCGAGCGCCCGCAGCACCGGGGAGTCGCGGGAGTCCGAGCCGCTGACGCTCACCCCGGCGTCCATCATCAGACGCGCCACCCCCGACATGCCGGCGCCACCGATCGCGATGAAGTGCACCCGCCCGAGCTCACCGACTGCGGGCACGGCGGCCGTGAAGTCGAAGCGGGTGGCCGGCAGCGTCACGACGCCCTCCCGATCGCCGTGGCGCCGTGGGCGAAGGCCTCCTCGACGAGGTCGGCGAGCGCTTCGTCCGCGCCCCGCACGCCCACCGTCGCCGCCGCCGTCGCCAGCTGCTCGAGCCGGTCGCGGTCGGTGGCCAGCGCGAGCAGCTCGGTCGCCACCCACTGCGGGGTGAGGGCGGCGTCGTCGACCACGACGCCACCGCCCACCTCGACGACGTGCTCGGCGTTGAGACGCTGCTCGCCGTTGCCGATCGGCAGCGGCACGTAGACCGCGGGCAGCCCCACGGCCGTCAGCTCGCAGACGGTGTTGGCCCCGGAGCGGCAGACGACGAGGTCGGCTGCGGCGTAGGCGAGCTCCATCCGGTCGACGTAGGGCACGACGACGTACGGCGCGCCGCCGGTGAACCGGTCGACGGCGAGCTCCTTGCCGCGCCCCGTGACGTGCAGCACCTGCAGGCCCGCGCGGCTGAGGGTGGTGGCCTGCGCGGCGAAGGCGTCGTTGAGGCGCTGGGCACCGAGCGAGCCGCCCGTGACCAGCAGGGTGGGAAGGCTCGGGTCGAGCCCGAAGGCGGCCATCGCCTCGGGCCGCAGCGCCGCACGGTCGAGGGTCGCGATCTCGCGGCGCAGCGGCATGCCGATCACCCGCGCGTGCGCGAGCTGCGTGCGGGGGAAGGTGGTGGCGACGTAGGGCGTCAGCCGCGCACCGACGCGGTTGGCCAGCCCGGCGGTGGAGTTCTGCTCGTGCACGACGATCGGCAGCCGCCGGCGGCGGGCGGCGAGGTAGGCGGGCGTGCTGACGTAGCCCCCGAAGCCGACGACGACCTGCGCCCCGCTCTGGTCGATCGCGTGGCCCGCCGCCGCGACCGCCGCCCGGAGCGAGCCGGGGAGGCGCAGCAGCGCGGGCGTCGGCCTCCGGGGCATGGCGACCTTGGGCACGAAGGCGAGCGGGTAGCCCCGGGCGGGCACCAGGCGGGCCTCGAGACCGGCCTGCGTGCCCAGGGCGGTGACCACGACGTCGGGATCGCGTCGCCGCAGCGCATCGGCCAGGGCCAGCAGGGGCGAGACGTGGCCAGCCGTCCCTCCGCCGGCCAGGAGCACCGAGGAGGGGCGTGACGGCGCCATCAGCGGTGCCTGCGGCTGGGCAGGACGGCCAGCCCGGCCCGCACCAGGCTGGGTCGTGCGTCGAGCATCTCGCGGGCCCCCGGCTCGGCGCGGGCGAAGGACAGCAGCATGCCGAGGGCGGCCAGGGTCATGATCAGCGCGGACCCCCCGGAGGAGACCAGGGGCAGCGGCAGACCGATCACCGGGAGCAGCCCGATGACGACGCCGATGTTGATCAGGGCCTGCACCATCAGCCAGGCCATGACCCCCGCACTGGCGAGCCGCACGAAGTGGTCGCTCGAGCGCACGACGAGCCGGTAGCAGGCCCAGGCGAGCAGGCCGAAGAGGCCGAGCACGACCAGCGTCCCGGGCAGCCCGAGCTCCTCGCCGATGATCGCGAAGATGTAGTCGTTGTGGGCCTCCGGCAGCCAGCTCCACTTCTCCTTGCTCGCGCCGAGGCCCACGCCCCACCAGCCGCCGTCGGCGAGGGCGTAGAGCCCGTGGACCGACTGGTAGCAGGCGTCGGCCGCGTCGGAGGTGCAACCCCCTCCCAGGAACGCCTGGATGCGAGTCATCCGGTTGCCGCTGGAGGTGACCAGGGCCAGCACACCGACGGCGGCGGCGGCGGCGGCGCCGACGAAGAACCGACCCGGCACCCCCGCGGCGTAGAGCAGGGCCGCGATGATGCCGACCAGCACGAGCGTGGTGCCGAGGTCACCCCCCTTGAGCACCAGACCGAGGGCGAGCGTGACCGCAGGGAAGAGGAACGGGACGACCACGTGGCGCAGGTCGGACAGGAGCCTGCGCTTGCGGGAGAGGATCAGGGCCCCGACGAGCACGAGGGCGATCTTGACGACCTCGGAGGGCTGGATCTGGACCGGACCGAGCTTGAGCCAGTTGCGGTTGCCGTTGACGGTCACCCCCAGGGGAGAGAAGACCATCAGCTGCAGCAGGAGCGCGAGGGCGAAGGTCGGGAGCGCGAGCCGGCGGTACCAGACGACGGGCACCCTGGACGCCACCCCGGCGATCGCGAGGCCGGCGACGGCGTAGACGAGCTGGGTGTGGAAGTCGGCGTAGGCCGAGCCCCCCGCCTCCATCGAGGTGACGGTGGAGGCCGACAGGACCATGACGAGACCGAAGACCACGAGCAGCGCCGTGGTGCCGAGCAGGACGTAGTACGTCGTCACGGGCGACTCGACCCGCTGTCGCAGGGGGTGGGCCTCACGCGGGGGGGCGGAGGCGGCCCGGGGCCGCGACGGCGCCTTCGCGGGAGCCGGGGCCCGGCGGGTGGTCGTGGTCACGGGCCGCCCTCGAAGAAGGGCCCGCCGAGAGCGTCCGGGTCAATGGGGTCACTGGGGTCATTGGGGTCATTGGGGTCACTGCCGGGGTTGCGCAGGCGGTGCCGCTCGACGGCCACCGCGAAGGCGTCGCCGCGGGCACCGTAGTCACGGAACATGTCCATGGACGCGGCAGCCGGCGCCAACAGCACGACGTCGCCGGGGCTCGCCAGTCGGGCAGCACTCTCGACGACGAGGTCCATGATGTCGACACCCGGCATGTCCACAGTCTCCGACGGATCGAGCTCGACGACCGGGACATCCGGGGCGTGTCGGGCCAGCGCGTCGGCGATCCGCGCCCGGTCGGCACCGATGAGCACGACGCCCCGCAACCGCGCTGACACGCGCTCGACGAGGTCGTCGACCTCGGCGCCCTTGAGCAGCCCGCCGGCCACCCAGACCACCGACTCGAAGGCGGTCAGTGACGCGCCCGCCGCGTGGGGGTTGGTCGCCTTGGAGTCGTCGACGTAGCGCACCCCGCCGATGCTGCCCAGCTCCGCGATGCGGTGCGGATCGGGGCGGAAGCCGCGCAGCCCGTCGCGGACGGAGAGCGGGCCGACACCGTAGGCGCGCGCCAGGGCTGCCGCAGCCAGGGCGTTGGCCACGTAGTGCGGCGCCACGCTCGGGGCGTCTCCCTGCAGGTCGGCGAGCGTGGCCAGTTCGGCGGCGGAGTTCTGGCGCTGCTCGACGAAGGCACGGTCGGCGAGCACCTCGTCGACCATGCCGAGCATCGAGGGGGCGGGCACCCCGAGGGTGAAGCCGACGGCACGACACCCCTCGACCACCTCGGCCTCCATCACCAGCTGCTCGGTGAGCGGGTCGGCGACGTTGTAGACGCAGGCGAGGTGCGTGTGCTCGTAGATCTTGCCCTTGGCCCGGAGGTACTCCTCGAAGGAGCCGTGCCAGTCGAGGTGGTCGGGGGCGACGTTGAGGCAGGCCGACGCCACGGCCGAGACCGACCGCTGCCAGTGCAGCTGGAAGCTGCTCAGCTCGACGGCGAGCACGTCGTACGGCTCGGGGTGGAGCACTGCCTCGAGGATCGGGGTCCCCACGTTGCCGGCGCTCGTGGCGCGCAGGCCTGCGGCCCGCAGGATCCCGGCGAGCATGTTGACCGTCGTCGTCTTGCCGTTCGTGCCGGTGACGGTCAGCCACGGCGCCGCGCCCTCCTTGGCCCGCATGCGCCAGGCGAGCTCGACCTCGCCCCACACGGGGACGCCGCGGGCGGCCGCCTCGAGCAGCAGCGGCTGGTCGGGGCGCCACCCGGGTGAGGTGACGACGAGGTCGACCTCCTGCAGCGGCATCCCGGTCGTGTGCTCCTCGCCCTGGTGCACCGTGACGTCGAGGATGTCGAGGATGTGGGCTCGCTCGTCGTTGTCCGGCCGGGCTCCGGCAGGGAGGGCATCGACGAGGGTGACCCGGGCACCGCGCTCGGCCAGCGCGTCAGCGGCGGCGAAGCCACTCACACCGAGGCCGGTGACGAGCACACGGAGCCCGGCCCAGTCGGCGTCACGGTGCGTCAGGCCCGGTCGGGGCTCGTAGGACGGGTCGGCGGAGAAGTCTCCGTACGGGTCGTCACTCATCAGCTGCCCACCACCCACTCAGCGTAGAAGAGACCGAGGCCCGCGGCAGCGCACAACCCGGCGATGATCCAGAACCTGATGACGACGGTGATCTCGTTCCACCCCAGCAGCTCGAAGTGGTGGTGGAGCGGCGCCATCCGCAGCACCCGTTTGTGGGTGAGCTTGAACGAGGTGACCTGGGCGATGACGGAGAGGGCCTCGAGCACGAAGAGACCGGCGAGCACGATGACGAGCAGCTCGGTCCTGGTGCAGATGGCCAGGCCGGCGATGGCTCCGCCGAGGGCGAGCGAACCGGTGTCGCCCATGAAGATCTTGGCCGGCGAGGCGTTCCACCACAGGAACCCGAAGCAGGCGCCCATGCCCGCGGCGGCCACCACCGCGAGGTCCTGGCTGTCGCGCACCTCGTAGCACTTGATGCCGGGGGTGGACTGGCAGTTCTGGTTGAAGGTCCAGATGCTGATGAGCACGTAGGCACCGAACACCATCGTCGACGCACCGGCGGCGAGCCCGTCGAGACCGTCGGTGAGGTTCACCCCGTTGGACGTCGCCGAGATCATGATGTTGGCCCAGATCACGAAGAGGACGACCCCGCCCACCGTGCCGGCGAAGGCGAGGTTGAGGTGGGTGTCGCGCACCGTCGAGATGAAGGGCGCGGCCGGCGTGCGGCCCTGCGCGTTGGGGAACTGCAGGGCCAGGAAGGCGAACACCACGCCCACCAGACCCTGCCCGAGCAGCTTCTGCTTCGAGCGCAGGCCGAGGCTGCGCTGCCGGGTGATCTTGATGAAGTCGTCGAGGAAGCCGATCAGCCCCAGCCCCGCCGTGAGGAAGAGGACGAGCAGCCCACTGGCGCTCGGGCCCGTGAGGGTGAACAGGTGCGAGCACGCGTAGGCCAGCACCACTGCGGCGAGGATGACGGCTCCACCCATCGTCGGGGTGCCGCGCTTGGTGTGGTGCGACGTCGGGCCGTCGTCGCGGATGAACTGGCCGTAGGAGCGCCTCACGAGGAAGCGGATGAAGAGCGGGGTGCCGAGCAGGGCGAAGACGAGCGCGAGCGACCCGGACAGCAGGATGGCCTTCATCCGGGCACCTCGAGGCCGACGAGCCGGTCGCCGAGCCAGCGCAGCCCGGCGTCGCGGCTCGACTTCAGCAGGACGACGTCGCCGGGGCGCAGGGTCTGGAGGACCTCGTAGGCGGCGTCGGCGTCGGCGACGAGCTCGGTCGCCCGCGCGTCGCTCGCGTCGGCGATGGCCCGGGCGCCCTCGCCGACGACGACGACCCGGTCGACGCCCAGCTCGGCGCTGAGGCGCCCGACCTCGACGTGGGCGTCGTGCGACTCCTCCCCGAGCTCGAGCATGGCGCCGAGCACCGCCACGGTGCGCCGGGGCGGCGAGCTCGTGTCAGCGATCGAGCGCAGGGCGCGCAGGGCGGCGGCGACGGAGTCGGGGTTGGCGTTGTAGGCGTCGTTGACGACGGTCACGCCGTCGGGCCGCTCGTGCACCTCCATCCGCCACCGGCTCGTGGCCGTCGCGTCGGCGAGGGCCGACACCGCCTGCTCGGGGGTGAGACCGCACTCGACGGCGACGACGGCGACAGCGAGCGCGTTTCCGACCTGGTGGGCGCCGGAGACGGCGAGCACGACGGGCAGCGAGCGCCCCCAGCCGTGGAGGGTGAAGGCGGCGCGCCCCAGCGCGTCGAGCGTGACGTCGGACGCGGTGACGTCGGCCGGCTGCCCGACGCCGAAGGTGACCACCCGGCCCGACGTGCGGGACGCCATGGCCGCGACCTGCGGGTCGTCGGCGTTGAGCACCGCGACACCGTCGGGGGCGAGGGCCTCGACGAGCTCGCCCTTGGCCTGCGCGATGGCGGCGCGGGAGCCGAACTCGCCGACGTGGGCGGTGCCGACGTTGAGGACGACGGCGACCTGGGGCGGCGCGATCGTGGTCAGGTGCGCGATGTGGCCGATCCCCCGGGCGCCCATCTCGGCCACGAGGAAGGCGGTGGTGGACGTGACGCGGCAGACGGTGAGGGGCACTCCCACCTCTCCGTTGAGCGAACCCACCGGGGCCACGGTCTCGCCGGCGGTGGCGAGCACCTGGGCAAGCAGGTCCTTGGTGCTGGTCTTGCCCGACGACCCGGTGACGGCGACGGTGCGCATCCCCCCTGCGGTCGCCCGGTCGTGCACACCACGGGCCAGTCGCCCGAAGGCCGCCTCGGGGTCGTCCACGACGATGCCGGGCAGCTCGGGCACCGGGCGGCTGGTGAGGGCGGCCACCGCACCGCGCTCCCGGGCGCCCGCGACGAAGGCGTGCCCGTCGGCCCGCTCCCCCACCCGCGCCACGTAGAGCGACCCCGGGACGCCCTCGCGCGAGTCGGTGACGACGGCACCGTCGACGACGAGCGCCGCCGTCTGCGCCGAGTCGGGGTGCAACGAGCCCCCGGTGAGCGCGAGGACCTCGCGCAGGGTGAGGGCGATCATGCAGGATCTTCCGGTCGGTATGGCGTGCCGTCCAAGGCTGCCCGCAGGGCGTCCCGGTCGTCAAAGGGATGGATGGTGCCCCCGATGTCCTGGCCCGTCTCATGGCCCTTGCCGAGGACGAGGACGGTGTTGTCGTATGGCGCGTCGCCCGCTTTCGCTCGGGCTACTGCAACCGCTATCGCGGCTGCTCGACCCTCGAGGTTCGCGACCGTGGCTGGGTGGGTGGCACCCGACAGGCTGTCCGCCGACCTACCATCCGCCCCTCCCTCGCTGGCGCTCGGTCCGGGCTCCCGCCAGACCCTCCACGGTCGGCGGACAGCCTGTCGGGCGCCCTCTTCGACCTCACGTCGGATGGTGGCCGGGACCTCGGTGCGGGGGTTGTCATCGGTGATGACCACGTCTTCTGCCCACTCGGCCGCAGCCCGTCCCATTCCTGGGCGCTTGCCGCGGTCGCGGTCGCCACCGGCGCCGAGGACGACGACGAGGCGGCCGGGCGTGGTCGGGCGGAGGGCGCGGAGGGCGGCGTCGACGGCGTCGGGGGTGTGGGCGTAGTCGACGACGGCCAGGGGGTCGCGGTCGGTCGGTGTCGTGGCGGTGACGCGCTCCATCCGGCCCGGGACGACGGGCTCCTTCGCCATCGCCCGCTCCACGGCGGTGGGGTCGTGGCCGAGGGTCAGGAGGGCGACGGCGGCCATGGCGGTGTTGGTGACGTTGAAGTCGCCCGGCAGGTGGCAGGAGAGGGAGACCACGGTGTCGGGACCGTGGAGGCTGAAGCGCGGCCAGGCGAGGGGGTGGACGTGCCAGTCGGCGGCCTCGTCGGGGTGGGTGGCCACGGTGGTCAGGGGAACCGTGGCGGTCCGCGCCAGCCGCCGACCCCACTCGTCGTCGACGCAGACCACTCCACGCCGGCTGTGCCCGGGCGTGAAGAGGCTGGCCTTGGCGGCGAAGTAGCTCTCCATGTCGTGGTGGTAGTCGAGGTGGTCCTGGGAGAGGTTGGTGAACAGGGCCACGTCGAAGACGGCGCCGTCGACCCGGTGCTGGGCCAGGGCGTGGCTCGAGACCTCCATGACCGCCACCGAGGTGCCAGCCTCGCGCATCAGGGCGAAGAGCGCGTGCAGGTCGGGGGCCTCGGGCGTGGTGCGCGCCGACGGCAGCCGGTGGGCGCCGATGCGGGTCTCGACGGTGCCGATGAGCCCGGTCGCGAGGCCGAGGTGGCGCAGCCCCGACTCGACGAGGTAGGCCGTGGTCGTCTTGCCGTTGGTGCCCGTGATGCCCACGAGCCCGAGCGCGTCGGCCGGCCGTCCGTAGACCTGCGCGGCCAGGTCGCCCAGCACCGCCCGGGGCTGGTCCACGACGAGGGCCGGCAGGTCGACCCCTGCCTCGCGCAGCAGCAGCAGGCCGGCCGGGTCGGTGAGCAGGGCCACCGCACCGCTGGCCCGGGCCGACGCCGCGAAGGCCGCGCCGTGCGTGGCGAGGCCCGGCAGGGCGGCATACAGGTCACCGGGGTGGACCGTGCGGGAGTCGAGCGTCACTCCGCTGATGCCTACGCCGACCTGCGCCGTCACCTCGTCGAGCCGGGCCCCGGAAGCGGCGGCCAGCACGTCGAGGAGGACCCCCCTGACGTGGCGGGGACGCGGAGAAGGCACGACGGCGAGGCTACTAGTTCCTCTTGGTGCCATTGAGGACCGCAGGGTCGTTCGGGTCCCACGCCGTGTCGGAGCTGAGCGGGATCACCGGGGCGACCTGGCCCGAGGGCGCGATCTGGTGCCGCTGCAGCAGGTAGGTCATGATCTTCTGGAAGATCGGCGCGCCCAGCTGACCACCGAAGTGGCCCTGCAACGGCTTCTGCAGAGTGACGCTGATGACGTACTTCGGGTCGTCGGCGGGGGCGAAGCCGATGAAGCTCGCGGTGTAGCCGCTGTAGCCGCCGACCGTGGGGTCGTAGCGGTTGGCCGTGCCGGTCTTGCCCGCCACCCGGTAGCCCTCGATCTTCGCCTTCGGGGCGGTGCCGTGCTTGCCGACGACCTCCTCGAGCATCTGGGCCATCTGCGTCGCGGTCTTCTGCGAGACCACGCGCGTGCCCTGCGGCTGCGGGGTGGGGGTCACCGTGCCGTCGGCGGCCGTCGTGCTCTCGATGAGCGTCGGGGGGATCCGCACCCCGCCGTTGGCGAGGGCCTGGTAGACCCCGGTGGCCTGGATAGCGTTGAGCGAGTAGCCCTGCCCGAAGAGCGTGGTGTAGCGCTGGGTGCCGCTCCAGTCGGCTGCCTTGGCGAAGATGCCCGGCGACTCACCCGGGTAGCCGACGCCCGTCGACGAGCCGATGCCGAACTTGCGGAAGGACGCCTCCATGGCCGCCGGGTCGACGCCCTCGGTCGCGAGCATGGTGCCGATGTTGCTCGACATGGCCAGCGCACCGGCGACGGTGAGGTTGAGGGTCGCGTGGTCCTCGTCGTCCTTGAACGCCTCCCCCGCCCGTGGCAGCCGGTTGGGCACGACGAGCTGGGTCGTCGGGGTGATCTTGCCCTCGTCGAGCGCCGTGGCGATCGACATGACCTTGCCGGTGGAGCCCGGCTCGTAGACGTCCTCGAACGCGTGGTTCTGCAGCTGGAAGGCCGACGCCTTCCCCGCGTGGTCGGGGTCGAACGTCGGGTACGACGCCACGGCGCGCAGCTTGCCGGTCCCGACCTCCTGAACGACGACGTAACCGGACTCGGCCTTGCTCGTGGTCACCGTGTTGGCGATGGCGTTCTGGGCGAGCCACTGCAGGTCGGCGTCGATGGTGAGGGTGACGTCCTTGCCCGGGGTCGCCGGCTGGTTCTCGTCGAGCGCCCACGGGATCATCTCGCCCTTGCGGCCCTGCTCGAAGACCTGCCGGCCCGCTGATCCCTTGAGCACCGCGTTCTCCATCACCTCGACACCGCCACCCGCGCTGCCGTCGGCCTGCACGAACCCGACCAGGGGGGCCACCGACTGGCCACCCGGGTAGACCCGGCGTGAGGTGGTCGAGCTGTAGACCCCGGGGATGCCGAGCGCCGAGATGGTGCGCCAGCTGAGCGGCGTGACGTCCTTGGCGACGACCCGATAGCGCTTCGTGCCCGTCAGCTGCGGCACGAGCGCGGCGGAGGTCATGCCCAGCAGGGGGGCGAGCTGCTCCGCGGCGCCGACCACGCCGACGACGACGGGGCGCTTCTTGCCCCCGACGAGGAGGGTGCGCTGGTAGGTGGGCAGGGCGGTCTGGTCGACGAAGACGGTGCGGCGCTCGACGCTGGAGGCCAGGACCACGCCGTTGGTGTCGAGGACCTCGCCCCGGGTGGCCGGCGTGGGGTCGGTCACCAGGCGCCGGAGCTTGGCCGCGTCCTGCACGCTCGAGGCGTCGAAGGCCTGCACCCGGAGCAGCTGACCGGCGAAGACGGTGAGCACGATGAGCCCGGTGAGGAGCATGGTGCGGGCCCGGTGGCGCGGGTTGGCGACGCGCGGACCTCCCCGTCGCCGCCGAAGGGGGACGGCTCGGGTGCCTCTGGTGGCGCTGGTGCTGCCGGTGGGGCGGGTCGGGCGGGTCATGTGCTCACCGCCCGGCCGGGGTGGGCACCGCGGCGGGGGTCGGTGACGTCACGATCGTGAGGCGGGAGCTGGGGCTCGCGGGCTCCGCCGTACCGATGATGTGCCCGTCGGAGAGCCGGATGAAGGCCATGCTCTGGGCCGGCACCAACCCCAGGCCCTGGGCGGCCGCCGCCAGCGAGCGCGGCGAGCGCTTGTCGTCGATGGAGGCGGTCACCTGCTGCTGGGTGTCGGTGAGGGTCCCGGAGGTCCTCTTGAGGTCGGACAGCGCGAACGCCCCCTGGGCGAGGCTGGTGTTGAGCATGAGCAGGGTCACGAGGCCGGCGACCATGAGGGCCACGCAGATGCCGGCGAAGGCGGCGTTGCCGGTGCGTTCGATCGCCGCCGGCACGACCCGCAAGGGGGCGGGGCGTCGTACGGGTCGCGCGACGGGGCGGGGTGAGGTGCGGGCGCTGGGGCGCGCGGCGGTCTGCTGGCTCATCGGTTTCCCCTGTGGGTCGGGCGGCTCGACGCGAGGCCGGGACGGCCCTCGAGACGGGTGGTGCGGCGGGTGGCTGGGTGGGCGCCGGTGCGGATGCGCTCGGCTGCCCGCAGGCGCACGGAGGTGGAGCGGGGGTTGGCCAGGGCCTCGGCCTCGCTCGCCTCCTCGGCGCCGCGGGTCAGCAGCCGCAGGTACGGCGCGTGCTCGGGCAGCTCGACCGGCAGCCCGGGGGGCGTGCTCGAGGCGGCGCCCTCCGCGAGCACCTGCTTGGTGACGCGGTCTTCGAGGGAGTGGTAGCTGAGGACCGCGAGGCGACCGCCCACCGCGAGGGCGTCGACCACGGCGGGCAGGGCACGCTCCCAGGCGGCGAGCTCGCCGTTGACCTCGATCCGCAGCGCCTGGAAGGTGCGCTTGGCCGGGTGCCCCCCGGTGCGCTGGGAGGCCATGGGGACGGCGCCGCGCAGGAGCTCGACGAGGCGGGCGCTCGAGCTGAAGGGCTCCCGCTCGCGCTCGCGCACGACGGCCGAGACGATCCGCTTGGCGAAGCGCTCCTCGCCGTAGTCGCGCAGGACCCGCAGGAGGTCACCGGGCGCGTAGGTGTTGAGGACCTCGGCCGCAGTGATGCCCTGCCCCTGGTCCATCCGCATGTCGAGCGGCGCGTCGACGCGGTAGGCGAAGCCGCGGTCGTCCTCGTCGAGCTGCAGCGACGAGACGCCGAGGTCGAAGAGACTGGCGTCGACGGCGCTGACCCCGAGCGAGCCCAGCACGTCGCGCAGCTCGTCGAAGACGGCGTGGACCAGGTCGACCCGGTCGGCGTGGGCGGCGAGCCGCTCCCCGGCCAGGGCGAGGGCCTCGTGGTCGCGGTCGAGGCCGATGACCCGGGCCTGCGGATACGCCTCGAGCACGGCCAGTGCGTGCCCGCCCATGCCGAGGGTGCCGTCGAGGTAGACCGCGCCCGGTCGCTGCAGGGCCGGCCCCAGCAGCTCGACGACCCGCTCGCGCAGCACCGGCACGTGCCGGTCGGCGGGGTTGCCACGGGTGGTCATGGGTCCTTCTCTGCGAAGCGGTGGGGGTCGTGCGGGGGGGGTGGTGCGAGGGGGTGGTGCGAGGGGGTGGCGCGAGGGGTTTCTGCGTGGTGCGGCGCCGGGGGTGGTGCCGTATGCCCGCTGGTGGCCGGGCCCGGCCCCCCGGTCCCCATCCGCTGCGTCCGGCCCGGATCGGGGGAAGTCGTCCCGGGACGGTCGAAGCGGCTGGAGGCCGTGGGGTCGGAGTCGGTCGGCGATGAGGTGGTGTCGGGCTGGTGTCGGCTGTGGCTGAAGTGACGTCAGGTCAGAAGAGGCCGGGGACGACCTCCTCGGACTGCTCGGCGAACGCCGCCTCGGTGCGACCGAGGTAGGTCTCCCACGCGGGTGTGTCCCACACCTCGACGCGGTTGCCCGCCCCGATGACCGTGCACTCTCGCGAGAGGCCGGCGTAGGCACGCAGCGGTGGCGGGATGGTGACCCGCCCCTGCTTGTCCGGCAGCTCGTCGGAGGCCCCGGAGAGGAAGACGCGGACGTAGTCGCGCACGGCCTTCGACGACGTGGGCCCCTGCTGCATGGCCGCCGCCACCCGCTCGAACTCCGTGAGGTCGTAGACGTAGAGGCAGCGCTCCTGACCCTTGGTGATGACCAGGCCCTCGGCCAGGCGGTCGCGGAACTTCGCCGGGAGGAACAGGCGTCCCTTGTCGTCGAGGCGGGGGGTGTGGGTCCCGAGAAACACCTGCCACCTCCCCTCGCCTCGACTCGAGTGGCCCGGGCCGATGCGGCGCGGGATGTCATCAACCTGTCCACGAAGGTCCACCTCGCTCCGTGAAGCCCCACGCTACTCCACTTTCCTCCACAAGCAACGTTCTGGGTGCGATATGTCGGCTTGTTGTCGCGCGCCAACGAGCATCGCCGCAGGTCAAGGGCTGTGGTGGGAAGTGGAGCGGTATGGAGATCCCGACGCACCAGCACGGCCAGGAGCTGCCCGCCCGACCACGTCACAGGTGGGGGCGGGGGGCGTTCGTGCCCCCTGGGTGGCCGGAGAAAACCCCCGTTCCGGTCTCCGGCGGGGCCGCTCCCCCCGTCGCTGGGGAACCTGGACCGGCTCGTACTAGTTGCGTGGGGGAATGTGGGGGAAGATTGGCGAGACCGCCAGCAGGACCGGCCCGAGGGGGACAAGAGTGACCGACGTGACCGATGTGACCGACGTGGCCGAACAGGCTCGGGCGGGAGCTCCCGTGAGCGCGCAGCTGAGCACCCCCGAGGCCCTGGCCGAGGTGCAGCAGGTGGCCGGTCTGATCACCGAGTCGATCACCCACGTCATCGAGGGCAAGGACGCCGTCGTGCGGATGGCAGTGACCGTGCTGCTGGCCGAGGGGCACCTGCTGATCGAGGACGTGCCGGGGGTCGGCAAGACCATGCTGGCCAAGTCGCTGGCCCGGTCGATCGACTGCTCGGTGCGCCGCATCCAGTTCACTCCCGACCTGTTGCCGAGCGACATCACCGGGGTGAGCATCTTCAACCAGGACGTGCGGGACTTCGAGTTCCGCCCCGGCGCCATCTTCGCCAACGTCGTCGTGGGTGACGAGATCAACCGTGCCTCCCCGAAGACCCAGTCGGCGCTGCTGGAGTCGATGGAGGAGGGGCAGGTGACGGTGGACGGTCACACCTACGAGCTGTCAGCGCCCTTCATGGTCATGGCGACCCAGAACCCCATCGAGATGGAGGGGACCTACCCGCTGCCCGAGGCACAGCGCGACCGCTTCATGGCCCGCATCTCGATGGGCTACCCCTCGTCCACTGCCGAGGTCGCCATGCTCGACAACCACGCCGGCTCCTCACCGCTGCTCGACCTCACTCCGTGCACCGACACCGCGACGGTCACCCGGTTGATCACCGTCGTCCGCGACGTGTGGGCGAGTGCGGCGATCCGCCAGTACGTCGTCGACATCAGCGCAGCGACCCGCTCCAGCAGCTCCCTGCGGCTCGGGGCCTCTCCGAGGGCGTCGCTGCACATGCTGCGCGCCGCTCGGGCGGTCGCCGCTCTCGAGGGCCGTGACCACGTGCTGCCCGACGACGTGCAGGAGGTCGCGCTCCCGGTCCTCTCGCACCGGCTCCTGCTGTCCGGCGAGGCGCAGCTGGCGCGTCGTACGACCGACGACGTCCTGCGCGAGATCATGCGGCGCGTTCCCGTCTCGGCCCGCTGAAGGACCCCTCGATGAGCCGGATGCGTGACGTCCTCACCACCCGCGGGCAGGCCTTCGCGGCAGCAGGGGTGACCCTCCTGCTGTGTGGATGGGGCCTCGGCTTCCCCGACATCAGCCGGGTGGGCGTGCTGCTCGCCGTCCTTCCTCTGCTGGCCGCCTTCGCCGCCCGACGCCAGCGGGCGTCGGTGCGCGTCGAGCGCCACCTGCTGCCGTCCAGGGTCACGGTCGACGAGGCCTCCACCGTCACGGTCGTCGTCGAGAACACCTCGCCCTCCCGCTCACCCCTGATGCTGGTGGAGGAGCGTCTCGACTACGTGCTCGGCGACCGACCCCGGTTCCTGCTCGGGCGGATGGCGAGCGGCGAACGGCGCCAGATCGAGTACTCCATCCGATCGCACCTGCGTGGGCGCCACACGCTCGGCCCGCTCGCGGTCCAGATGCGCGACGCCTTCGGCCTGACCAACCGCTTCGCCGAGGTCGGGGGCCAGGACGAGGTCGTCGTCCTGCCCCGGATCGAGCCCCTCGCCGGTGGCACCCCGCAGGGCAGTGGACTAGGCACCGAGGGCGAGACGCCGCACATGATCGCGCTGCACGGGGAGGACGACCAGTCGATCCGGGAGTACCGCGACGGCGACGACCTCCGGCGCATCCACTGGCCGGCGACGGCCCGCACCGGCGACCTGATGGTGCGCCAGGAGGACCGGCCGGCGCGTCGCCGGGCGGTCATCCTGCTCGATCCCCGGCGCTCCGGGCACCAAGGCACCGGTGCCGGATCCTCTTTCGAGTGGGCCGTCAGCGCCGTGGCGTCCCTCGTCACCCACCTGGCCGCGGGGGGGTACGCCGTGCACCTGGTCAGCTCCGAGAGCATCCGCTCCGGGGTGGTCGAGGCAGTGGCCGAGCTCGACTCGACCCTCGAGCTGCTCGCTGAGGCGGCGACGGCCGACGACCACACCCTGGACGAGCTGGTGCGCGCAGGCAGCGCCGTGGCCGCCGCAGGCGGCCTGGTCGTGGCCGTCCTGGCCGACCACGACGAGGAGGCCTGTCGCCGGGTCTCGTCACTGCGGCAGTCCGGCGGCACCGGCCTGGCCATCGTCCTCGACACGGCGAGCTTCGGCGACGGTCAGGCCCCGCGGCTGGCCACCGCCCTCGCGGAGCTGCTGCACCTGAGCGGCTGGTCGGCCGTCACGGTGCGCGCCGGAGGCACCATGGCCCAGGCCTGGGCCGCTCTGACCACCCGGGGGCTGGTGCACCGATGAGGACCCGCCCGCTCGACGCTGCGCTCGCCCTGCTGGCCACCCTGGCTGCCGTGCTCGGGTTGACGACCCTCACCGTCTCGGGCGCGTGGCTGGCGCCGACGCTGTGGTGTGGCGTCGCGGTCAGCGTGGCAGGCGCGCTCCTGCGCAAGGTCACCAGCCACGATCTGCTCGTCCTGCTCGGTCAGGCCGTCGTCGGCGCCTGGGCCGTCCTGGTGCTGACCGTGCCCGGTGGCCTGGAGAACGGCGTGCCCGGTCCGTGGACGGTCGATCGCCTGGTCGCCCTGACGAACGACGTGTCGGAGGTCGTCCAGAAGTACTCCGCACCGATCCCGACCACGACCGGTGTCATCGCGATGCTGGTGTCCATCACGACGCTCCTCGTCCTCGTCGTGGACTACCTCGCGGTCACCCGTCAGGCCCCGGCCGTGGCCGGTCTGCCGCTGCTCGCCGCGTTCCTGACCGCCGTCGCCAACAGCGGCTCCTCCCTGGCCCCCGGGTACTTCCTGGTCGCCGCCCTCGCCTGGCTCATCCTGGTCACCCGCACAACCAGCAGTGTGGTGCGCCGCTGGTCGACCACGGTCGCCGCCCCCCGCACGCCGTCACGCACCGAGGACGCCGAGGCCGGTGCCCTGTCAGGCCTCGGGACGAACGCCCGGCGCCTGGCGGTCGCGGGGCTCGCTGCCGCCGTCGTCCTCCCCGCCGTGCTGCCCCATCTGCCGACCCGGTTCGTGCTCGATGGACTGGGTCGTAACGACCAGGCGGTCGGCGGCGGTAGCCGGGTCGGCTTCACCTCGACCCTCGACCTCAAGCAGAGCCTGCAGAGCGGGTCGCTCAACCCGGTCATCACGTACCGCACGACCGCCCCCGGCACACCACCCCCTCTGCGGGTCGTGGTGGCCCCCACGTACGCCAACGGCCAGTGGCGCAGCGGACCGGCCGACTCCCCCTCCCGGGAGCTCACCGCGGCCTCCCGGCTGTCTCCGGACGTCCCCGTCCAGGCGCGCACCCTGACGGTCACCGACAACGCGCTGGACGCGCCGCACCTTGCCGCCCCTCAGCCGGTCTCGAGCGTTGACCTCGGTGACACGCCCTGGTCGGCCGATGCCGACACCGGCGACCTCTTCGTCAGGTCGCGCCCCGCCGAGTACACGCTCACGTACCAGGAGGTCAATGTCGCCTCCGCCCAGCTGCGCACAGGGATCCCCGGGGGTGACACGGGAGCCAGCGACCCCCTGGTCAGCGGCTCCCTGGGGCTCGACCCGGGGTCCGCTTCCGAGGTGACGGCGCTGGCCGAGAAGGTCGCCGGGGCGGCCGCGACACCGTGGGACGCAGCCGTGGCGATCCAGAGCTATCTCCGAGGGCCCGACTTCACCTACTCCCTGACCCTGCTCCCCAACCCCCAGAACGCCAAGGGGGAGGAGGTCACCGACCCGGTGGTCAGCTTCCTCACGACGAAGCAGGGCTACTGCGTGCAGTTCGCCACCGCGATGGTGATGATGGCCCGCTCTCGGGGCATCCCTGCCCGGATGGCGATCGGCTTCCTTCCCGGCACCGCCGAGAACGGCGTCTTCACCGTCCGCAGCGCCGACGCCCACGCCTGGCCCGAGCTCTTCTTCCCCGGCGCAGGCTGGTTGCGTTTCGAGCCGACCCCAGCCCAGCGCACCGGTTCGGAGCCCGTCTACACCCGCCCCGCCGACGCCCCGGGCGGGGCCACGACCGGTCCGCAACCCTCCTCCAGTGCCACCTCGACCGCGCAGGCCACCGCCGGGGCCCTCCGCAAGCCGGACGCCCCCGTGGCCGAGGACCCGGCTGCCGCGACACCGATCGGGGTGCGTCTGGTCGGCTGGCTGACCTCGCCCGCCAGCCTCGTCGTGCTGGCCGTCCTGCTCGGGCTCCTCGGGTCGCTCGTCCTCCCGGTCACGGCGAGGCTCGTGCACCGTCGGCGGCGAGCCCGGGCGGCCGACGCTGCCGAGCTCGCGGAGGCCGAGTGGGCCGAGCTGGTGTCACGCCTGCGCGACCTCGGCCTGCACCCTCCCCCCGGCGGGACGCTGCGGGAGTGGCGCACCCACTACGTGCGGCACGGGTATCTCGACGCCGACGCCGACGCGTCGATCGGCCGCGTCGTCGCCACCGTGGAACGCACTCGCTACGCGCGTCCAGGTCTCGTCATGCCCGACGGGGCGGACGACGTCGAGAAGGTCACTCACGCCGTCTCGCAGGGCCGTCCGACCCCGCAGCGCCTGCGCGCGTTCTTCGTCCCTGAAACCGGGGTGCTCTGGTGGAGCCGGAGCACCGCGGCGTTGACGCGCGCCCCGGCGCTCTGGGGACGGCGCATCCTCGACCGGTTGCCGCGACGCCGGTGACCGGGGTCGGTCGAGTCGCCGGACTGTTCCCCTCCCCCCGAGAGGCGCGTAGCCTCGGTGTCACGGAGCCGCCCGGCTCCCCATGAGGGAGCAGACCAATGGCCGACAAGTCACCCAGGCAGTCGATGACCAAGAAGGTGGGCAAGTCCATCAAGGAGAAGCGCGCCGACAAGCACGCCAAGGCCGACAAGCAGGCCCACCCGAGCATCGTCCCGACCGGGGCCAAGCGAGGCTGAGCTGCGGGCCGTATGGGGCCCGGGAGGGCCTCGGGTGGCCCAACCCCGAGCGGACCGCCCAACCACTCGGCGACCGGGTTCTCCGGGGCGTTGGGTGACGCCCGGCAGGGGTCGACCTCAGATGGTGGTCGTGGCTGCGGGTCGGCTGGCGAGGGCACGACCATCCATCGGGGTGGATGGCGTTGACAGGGTCGGCAGGGGCGCGGGTCGTCCGATGTGGTAGCCCTGCGCGAAGTCGACCCCGAGCGTGGCGAGCAGGTCGAGCGTGGGTTGGTCCTCGACGAACTCCGCGACGGTCTGCTTGCCCAGCTCACGGGCGATCTGGACCAGGGATCTCACGACGACCTGGTCGGCGTGGCTGGTGACGAGACCGCGGATGAACTCGCCGTCGATCTTGAGGTAGTCGAAGGGCAGGTGCTTGAGGTAGTAGAACGATCCGTACCCGGCACCGAAGTCGTCGAGGGCAAAGGCGCACCCGAGCGCGGCGAGGTGTTCGGCGAAGGCCTGGGCCCGGGGGACGTCGATGATCGCAGCGGTCTCCGTGACCTCGATGATCAGACCACCGCGTCGGGGAAGGCGGGCCAGATTGGTCTCGATCACCGTCAGCAGGGCGGGGTCACCGATCGAGGGCCCAGACAGGTTGACCTCGAAGTGCAGCTCTTGCCCGGCCCGCTGACTGTCTCCCAGCAGCTGGCACGCCTTGGTGATCACCCACCTGTCGATGCCGGTGATCAGCCCGGACCGCTCGGCCGCAGGGAGGAACTCTCCTGGCAGGGTCAACGTGCCGTCAGGGTTGACCATCCGCAGCAGCAGCTCGTACCGGTCGGTCTGACCCGTGGCCAGGTCGCGAATCGGTTGCGCGTGCAGGATGAACAGGTCCGCTTCGAGGGCTTCACGAATGCGGTCCACCCAGGTGTGCCGGCCACGGAGGTCGGCTTGGTGAGGTTGAGCACTGGAGGCCATGGAGACCCGGTCGCGCCCACTGTCCTTGGAGTCGTACATCGCGATGTCGGCGTCGATCAGCAGGTCGCGGGCGGCGCGTGGCGTGACCTCGTCGAAGAATGCCAGGCCGGCACTGGCTGTGACACGTATCGCTCGCCCTCCATCGACGATGATCGCCTCGGCGCGCAAGCCGTCGAGGAGGCGGTGGATCACCCCCACGGCATCGTCCTTGCTCGCTCCCGGCAGCACCGCCGCGAACTCGTCGCCACCGAGCCGCCCGAGGAGGTCACCAGGGCGCAGCCCAGCCCGCTGCAGCTGGGCGACCTTCGCCAGAACGAGGTCGCCCACGTTGTGGCCGCGGCTGTCGTTGATGTACTTGAACCCGTCCAGGTCGAACACCACCACCGCGCCGGAGCGGCCGGCGACGGCGCACTCGGACACGACACGGTCGATCTCAGCCTCCAGGTACCGACGGTTGGGCAGGGCGGTCAGTGCGTCGTGGGCAGCCAGGTACTCCAGGTGGTCTCGCGAGCGCAGCAGCTGCTGGCGAGCGCCGTCCAGGGACGTCGCGGCACGGGCAACCTCCTCCTGGACGGTGTTGAACGCCGACGCCATCGCCCCGACCTCGTCCCGACTGGTGACGATGACGAGCGCGGTTCCGAGCTGGGTGTGAGTGGCGTCCAGGTCTCCGCGGTCAAGGGCACCGATGGCTCTCGTGAGGTTGGCCAGCGTCCCCCGGGACAGCGTGGTCGCCGCGCGGGTGACCTGGGTCAGGCTGTGCGCGATCATCCCCGGCAGGACCAGGCCCACCCCGACGGTCAGGATCGCGACGACGACGAACACGTCCTCGAGAACTGCCACGAGGGCCCTGTCGCCGTGCGGCACTGACGACACGGCGATGGCATAGCCGGCGCCGACGAGCACCATGACCGCGAGCATCGCGCCGGTCAGCTTCAGGTGCAGCGAGCGGTGCACGCCGGGGACGCCGTCCCGACGACGGTCCGACCAGCTGCGCCAGGCGTACAAGACCGACCCGGAGTACGCCAGAGCCAAGCCGAACAGGACGGTCGGAAGGCCGAACTGCTGGAACCCGAGGACGGTCGAACCCAGCCACGCGCCGGCGGCGAGGACCCCGAGGACCACCGTGCCTCGCGGGGCCCGCCACGGCCGCGACTGGTTCGGGAAGTTGCGCCGGAGCAACCACACGGCGACGCTCGGCAGCCCGATGCCGATCAGGTAGGTGAAGTTCGCTGCGGCCAGCATCCAGATCGGGTCCCCCGCAAGCAGCAACGTCAGAGCGCACCCTGCGGTGAGACAGGTCGCGACCCACGGGACGTCGAAGGCGTTGCGGCGCTGGACGACCCGCGGTAGCAGCCCGTCCTCGGCCAGCTGCGACAAGGTGCGGGACGCGCCGGCCAACGGCTGAATGGTGCCGTGGAACATGTTCAGCACCATGAACCAGACCGCCGCGCTCTTGGCGAAGGCCCCGAACAACGGCACGAACGTCGGACCGAGCACGTCGGCCAGTTGGGTGCCGTGGGCGCCGCTCAGCCCGTCGGAGCCGAACACCCCCAGCCACACCAGTGGTAGCACCAGAAAGTACAGGCCGGCCATCGCCGCGCTGATCTTCATGGCGCGCGGCAGGTCGCGCACGGGGTTGCGCATCTCACCGACGTGACAGGTGGCCGCCTCGAACGCAGGCGCGGCGAACCCGATGAGGTAGAGACCGGCCATGGCGCTGCTGACCTGTCCGAACACGCCTGAGAAGGGCGTTGTCAGGTCCCACGTCATGGCCCGCGACACGTCGACGTCGCCGTTGAGCACCGGCAGGGCGGCGCTGAGGAACGCCAGCGCCGCGGATCCTACGGCGATCACCTTGACGAGCAGGGTGACGCGGCCGATCCCGAACAGGTTGAGCACCGTGAACGCGAGCACGATCGCGACTGCGAGCGGGGTCACGGGCACGCCGGGCAGGTACCAGGCGTGCAGCGCCGAAGCCGACAGCAGGGCGGTCAGCCCGCAGGTAGGCACCCAGCCCCACCAGTAGCAGACCCCCGTGAGGTTCGCGAGGACCGGGCTGTAGGGGCGGAACGCCTCCGCGCACGTCGCGGCGATGCCCCCGACCCGGTCGGGCCACATCAGCGAGAGCTCTGTCCACCCCGGCGCCGCGGCCCATGCGAGCAGCAACCCGACCGCGAGAAGGGGCACCGCAGCGCTGCCCTGGGCCGCGACGAGTGCGGTGAGAAGGAAGAGGCTCTGGTTGCTCCCGCCCATTGCCAGCGCCGATGCACCCCACGCTCCCAGCACGCGCACGTGACGAGAACCCCCGACGTCCGATGCCGGTCGAGTATCGTCGAACCCCGACGTGCGTCCGAGCACGGCTGAGGACTGCCTCGGTCTATCCGTCATATTTTGCTCGCTTCGGGCATAGGCGTTGAGCGTTGTCAATGGCCAAGCTCAGGTACCCGCTGGTGGCCAAGTGAAAGTCCCCACCCCTTGCGGTGATTTTCAGGTGATGGGGCGGCCTCCTGTCCGGGTTTTGGCGTAGCGCATGCGGTAGGACTGGCCGGTGGTGACGACGGTGGTGGCGT
>JBBRNQ010000027.1:0-44587 GCA_038230235.1 Actinomycetales bacterium | reverse complement strand
GAAGCGCGCCAAGATCATCAACGCCGAGGGCGAGTCGCTCGCGGCCGCCGCCCTGGGCGACGCATCCGACACGATGATGGCCCACCCTCTCGCCCTGCAGCTGCGCAACCTGCAGAGCCTGGTCGAGATCGGCGTCGACAAAAACACGACGGTCGTCTTCCCGGCGCCGCTGATGTCCACCATCGCCGAGCTCGGTGCGTTCCTCGCCCGCGAGACCGCTGCCGCGACGACTAGCGGACCGGGGCCAAGCGGCGAGCCACTCCAGGCGGCGGACCACCACCGCACGTCCACGAACGGAACCGTGGCCTCATCACGGAACCGGGCATGAGCGCCCCTGTGTCGCTCCGGGCAAGAGGGGAAACCGGGGACTGGTCATCCGACGCTCAGCGACGGTCTCGTGCGAGGGACGCGCGATGATCCTTGGCCTCCTCGGCAGCTGTCTCGTCTGCTCGAGCCTCGTGATGTTCCTGCGCCGCGTGGCGGCATCCCGGACGACACCGCCGAGGTCGATCGCTCCAGGACGCGTGAGGCCCCGCCCTCGCCCGCGACCTCTGGGTCTCGAGGACGACCCGGCGGCGTGGCCGCCAGTGCCCCCTCGGGGTATGTGGACCGAGCTCGACGACCGGCAGCTAATGCGGCTGCTCGACGACTCGTCGCCGTGACACCGTCAGCGCTTCGGCTGGTCCGGCGAGCCCGGGGGACATGTGACCCGCCCGGGTCCCCCACCCGGCAGAGCCCGACCCGTGCCATGACGTTTGTCTTGCACTCCGCAGGCATCCGCCGTTCCGTGGCGCGGGTCTTCGATCCGCCCCGGGAGTGTGGACGGTACGGGGTTCGTCAGGGTTACAGCCTCAGAATCAAAGGTGATCCTGTCTGAAGCAGGACGCCTTTGGTGGAGGCCAGTGGGCCGCCGGAGCGGCAGCGCGATTCCCCCATTCATGCTCCGCCTTGACCGGCTCCGTCCGGCGGCCAGCCCCAGATCCGACGGCGAGACCGTCCACGTCACGGCATGCTCGGGTGGGCTCACGTCCTCCACGGGTCTGCAACGTGCCAATCTGCCACCGGTTGGTCGAGCGGTGGGTGACGGCAGCCGGGTGCGGTCGTCGCGTTGGTCGTAGCCAACGCTGGGATATATCAACGTTTGTGCAACGAGAACCACTCGGTCGCGTCCATATTGGTGGGGGGCAGTCACGTCCCCCGCAAGAGGAAGTCCGATGATCCGCCGAGTGGATGGAACGGTGATTGCTATCATTGTCAGGACAGCGTCCGATCGGACGTTCGACGAGCTGTATCAACAGCTGTGGTGGCCGATGCATCGTGTGGCCACTGGCCTCGCCGACGAGGTCAGCGTCGCTGAAGACGTCGTGCAGGACGCGTTCGTGGCAACGTTTGAGCGCTGGGGGATGATCCGCGACCGGCAATCGGCAGTCGGCTACCTTCGTGCCGCCGTCGAGAACGGATCACGTTCGGTGCTGCGTCGGCGCCGGACCGCACGAAGGTACCGGCAGTTCGTTGTCGACGAAGCAGTGGATACCGCCGATCACTCCGTCCTGCGGATCGCCGAACGAGGCCGGGTCCTCGAGGCGATGAGGACGCTGCCGGATCGACAGCGAGAGGTCATCACCTTGCGCTACGTGGCCGAACTGTCGGACGCCGACATCGCCCAGGCGACCGGCCTGTCCCAGGGCGGGGTGCGGTCAGCTTCCAGCGGCGCGCTCGCCGCGCTGCGCACCACCTTAGGAGGTCAGGTGTGAACGACTTCGAGAACACCGTGAAGACAGCGCTGAACGATGAGGTCGATGAGCAGGTCGGCCCGCGGCGTACCCCTCCTGCCTTCGATGCCACCCGATCCGCCGCCCGCCGCAGCGGCGGAGCTGCCGGCTCCCGATGGCTCAGACCTCTGCTGGCTGCCGCCGCAGTGGTGGCAGTGGCGATCGGCGCGACCGCCGCGGTCGACGCCATCTCGAACACCCAACGCGTCGCCCCGGCAACACCCCGGCCCGGGCCGACGCCCACGCCCGCACCGGCGCAGACGGTCACGCCACCGGCGCCCTCGACACCGCCACCGGCGACAACAACATCGCCAACCCAGAGTCCGGTGGCGCCGAGTCGGGCGACGTCGACGACATGGACGACCTACCACAACGGCAGGTACGGGTTCAGCGCGCAGATCCCCGCTGAGCTCACCGCCGGTCCTCCCCCGACCGACGGTGCCGGGTTGACCTACCGCAGCACAGACGGCCACACCGAGGAAACGGTCTCCGCCTCGGCCGCCCCGGCCGGGGCCACGGCGACGAGCCAAGGTGCCGAGTACGCCACGCAGCTGAGCAGACGGGGCGAGCTGACGTACACGAACGTGGACGTGACGGCGAAGACGTTCACCGTCTCGGGCTACCTGTACGGCGGGACGTATGTCGAGTACGTGCGGGGTGTCGTCGGGTCGCAGAGCGTGTACCTGCTCGTCTGGACCTACCCGACGTCGCAGCGGAGCACCGCCGACGCGTGGGTGCAGCACAGTGTGGCAACTTTTCAACCCGGCCCCCTCTGAGCCTGGATCCACCGACGTTTGAGCGGTGACGGCGGGTCGTGACACGCGAATGTCCCTGTGAGGCAGGAGAATTGGGCTTGCGACAGTCCGTATCCACCGGCTCCGAAGGGGCATCCGACAGATGCAAGCATTCCACAACGTCTCTGGCCTCGTTCGATGACCCGAACCTGATCGGCGTGGCGGGTCTGGTCCCGCTGATGCTCCTGGCCGAACGCGCTGGGTTGCACACCCTGCTGCAGGAGCATCTGAGCGTCCCCTCACCGAACGCGGCGGTGAAGGCGTCGGGGGTGATCGCGGGGATGCTCGCCGGGGCCGACTCGATCGACGACGTCGACGTCCTGCGCCATGGGGCGATGGACAAGGTGTTCACCGGGACCCGGGCCCACCCGGGCCCCGTCCACGTTGGGCACGTTCCTGCGCAAGAACCGCGGCTCCCGCGGTGGGCGACCGGTCGACTTCGACGCGGCCGACTACAAGGACCGCAACGTCGTCGAACGGGCCTTCAACAAGCTCAAGAACTGGCGCGGACTCGCGACTCGCTACGACAAGCACGCGCTGATCTACCGCGGCGGGATGGTCCTGGCCTCTATCGTGCTCTGGCTCAACGCATGAGTTCAGAGACACGCCCTAGTAGCGTTTTATTGGGGGCGAATATGGCGAAGCGCAGGGTGGCGGTGTCCCGCGCGAGTCGAGACGCCCTCGCGGTGCTGGGTGCCCAGGTGAAGCAGGCACAACTGGCCCGAGGCTGGACCCAGGCCAGCCTCGCTGAGCGCGTCGGGGTGGACTCACGGACCCTGGCAGCCGTCGAGAACTGCTCCCCCAACGTCGCCATCGGGACCGCGTTCAACGCGGCATTCACCGCCGGCGTGAACCTGTTCGGCCTCGAGGGCGACGAGCTGGCCTTGGCCCGCCGCCGTGGCGACGAGGTCCTCGCCCTCCTGCCCAAGCAGGCCCGCGCACGCCGGCCGCGCACCTCCACGACGGAGCAGGGCGCAGATGACGACTTCTGAGCACGGCCCCTCTCGGGCCTCCTCGTGGCTGGTCTCCCCGCCGCAGGACGCCTACGTATGGGCGTGGCTGCACGGGTCGGACGGTCCAGTGCCCGCTGGCCGCATCCGCGACGTCGGCGGCGGAGCGCACCAGTTGCTCTACGGCCGCAGCTACCTGGGCCGCTCGGACGCGATCAGCCTGTACGGGCCCGAGCGGCCGCTGCGGGCAGGGTGGCAGGACCCGCCCGACACCTTGGAGATGGCCGGCTGCCTGTGGGACGCCAGCCCGGACTCCTGGGGTCAGCGCATCATCAACATCCTGCTCGCCGGCGGCCGGCACGGGGACCGCGCCGACCAGGTCGAGGCCACCAAGCTGACCTACCTCATTCACTCCGGCTCCGACCGCATCGGCGCCTCGACTTCCAGGCCAGCGCCAGCGAGTATGTGCCCCGCACGGAGAACGCCAGCCTCGACGAGCTGCACGCTGCCGCGCAGGCCGTCGAGCGTGGCGACCTGCCCGAGGTCCTCAGCGACGCCCTGGTCAACGGGACCGCCGTCGGCGGTGCGCGCCCGAAGGGGCTGGTGCACGACGACGAGACCAGCTTGATCGCGAAGCTGCCCCTGTCCACCGACCCGTACCCGGTCGTGAAGGCCGAAGCGGTCGCGATGGAGCTCGCCTCGCGGGTGGGCATCGCCGTCCCGCGCACGAAGGTCACCCGTTCCCTGGGCAAGGACGTCCTGCTCGTCGAACGGTTCGACCGGCCCGGGAACGGCACCCGCCGCATGATGGTCTCCGCGCTCACGATGCTCGGGTTCGGCGACTTCCTCGGCGCCCGGTACTCCTCCTACGTCGAGCTCCTCGACGTGCTGCGCCGCCGCGGCCGCGACACCGACATCGGCCGGACACTGTTCGAGCGGATCGTGTTCAACATCGCCGTCGGCAACATCGACGACCACGCCTGCAACCACGCCGCCTTCTGGGACGGGGTCGAACTCGAGCTCACCCCCGCCTACGACATCTGCCCCCAGGTGCGCTCAGGCACCGAGGCACGCCAGGCCATGGACATCACCAGCGATGAAGGACGCGAAAGCCAGTTCACGGTGTGCCTGGACGCTGCCGCCTCCTACGGACTGTCCACCCAGCAGGCCCGCGACATCATCGACCACCAGGTCACCATCATCCGTGAGAGCTGGGGCGAGGTGGCCGACAAGGCCGAGCTCACCGCCGATGATCGTCGCTACCTGTGGGAGCGTCAGATCCTCAACCCGTACGCCTTCTACGCCTACGCGTAACGACCACAGGGCCACCTGGTGGCAGCCGTCGGGCAGGTCAGCCCAGTGCCGGTCGCCGGTCGCCGGTCGTTAAATCGCAAGCGTTCGGCGCCGGCGATTCTTTGGCCCCGGCGACGCCTGGGCTTGGCACCCCCTCTGAGCGCACGAGGCAAACCCCGAACGTGGCGCCTCGACGTGCGCATCCCGGGCCGAACGAGGACCCGGGTGGACGGCTCAGCCCACCTCCTCGTCCTGATCGCGGGTGTCCGCTGTGGCAGGTCGTCGACGTGTCGCCTGCGTCTCGAGGGCATCGAGGACGAGGTCGAGGCCGTACGAGAACTCGAGACCGAAGTCGTAACCGGGCTGGAGGACGTGCCCCGTCGTGAACTCGAGCAGGCTCGGGTAGTCGGCCGCCAGGTGCTGCAGCATCATCGCTTCGGCCACCTCACTGACGGTCTCCGGGCCGTTGATCGGCAGGGACGCCTCAGACATGGCGAAGCCGTAGACGTAGGCGTCGATCAGGGCGTAGGCGTGCGCGGTCAGCTCCAGCGAGAACCCCGCGCCGCGCAGGCATCCGATCACTGCATCGAGGTGGCGCAGGGTCGCAGAGCCAGGGCTCGTGCGCGACTGCAGCAGGGGGATCGCCCAGGGGTGGCGTCGAAGGACGGTGCGGGCCGAGCTGCAGCGGCGGTGCATCTGAATACGCCAGTTTCCTTGCGCCGCAGGCAGATCCATCTCGCCGAAGACGCGGTCGACGATGCTGTCGATGATCTCGTCCTTGCCCGCCACGTAGTGGTAGACCGACATCGGCTTGACGCCCAGCTCCAGGGCGAGCGAACGGATCGTCAGTGACGCCAGGCCGGAGGAGTCGGCCACGCGCATGGCCCCGTCGAGGACCCGCTCTCGGCTGAGCGGCGGGCGCCCAGAGCGCCCTCTCACGTCGTCGTCACTCACCGTCTCATCGTCTCCTCTGGTCAGGGTGGTCCATCCGGCAGGCCTGTCGTACTTTGTACGATACAGTCTTCGTACAAAGTACGCCGGTGAGACCGTCGCTGACCGAGAGGAAGCAGTCATGGCAGATCGACCCTCCACCGCCATCGGTGGCACCACGCCGCAGGGGGAAAAGCCCACCGGCTCGATGGCGGCGCTCGTCCAGGACGGCTACGGCACGTCCGACGTCCTGCGTCTGGCCCAGATCGCCCGACCCGTCATCGGACCGCGCGAGATACTCATCCGGGTGCGGGCCGCCGGGATCGATCGGGGCACCTGGCACCTCATGCAGGGCAAGCCGCGCCTGCTGCGCCTCGTGTTCGGCCTGCGGGCGCCCAAGCAGCCGGTCATCGGCCGCGATGTCGCAGGCACCATCGCCGAGATCGGCTCCGCGGTGACTGCCTTCGCCGTCGACGACGAGGTGTTCGGAGTCGCCCCGGGCTCGGTCGCAGAATACGCCGTGGCTCGCGAGGACACGCTCGCCCGCCGCCCGGCGAACCTCACGGGGTAGCAGTCCGCTGTCGTGCCCGTCTCCGGCGGGACGGCCCTGCAGGCCGTCGTGGATGCCGGTGGAGTGACCGCCGGCCAGAAGGTGCTGGTCACCGGAGCCTCCGGCGGGGTCGGGTCGTTTACCGTCCAGCTCGCGAAGTCGGTCGGGGCGGAGGTCACCGCGGTGGCCAGCAGCGCCAAGCTCGACCTGGTCCGCACCCTCGGAGCAGACCACGTCCTCGACTACGCCCGCGACGACTTCGCCGTCGGTGGCCCGCAGTGCGACCTCATCATCGACATCGCCGGCCTTGCCGACCTGGCCCGGCTGCGCCGGGCACTCGCCCCGACCGGCACCCTCGTGCTCGTCGGCGGCGAGGGCGGCAACGACTGGACCGGAGGCACGATCGGCCGACAGCTGCGGGCGCGCTTCACGTCGCTCTTCGGCAACCAGCGACTGACGAACGTCATCGCGAAGGAGCGGGCGTCCGACTACGAACGTCTCGTCGTCCTCCTCAAATCGGGACAGGTCGTGCCGAGCCCCGACCGGGCGTACCCGCTGGCCGAGGCGGCGGAGGCGATGAGGCGCCTCGAGGCCGGGGCCGTGCGCGGCAAGATCGCCATCACCGTCGAGCAGACCAAGAGCCCATCCTGACGATTTCGGTCACCAACCACGGTGGACGCAGGTCGCCGCGCCCCTGAAGATCGTTGTAGACCCCGCGTCGGCGGGGGTCGCCCGGCGGCGTGCGTCAGCGGGTGGCTCCTGCCCGGGGGCTCTCGATGTGATCACCTGACTCCGGGCTCGGCGGTGACGACGCGATCGTCGCCGTGCGATGCCTCCTGCCCCGTGAGGACCCCCACCATGACCGCCCTTCTCTTCGGCTCCATCAGCACGCTCGCCGACACCTCCGAGCTGCAGCGGGAAGCCTTCAACACCGCCTTCGCCGAGCACGGTCTCGACTGGCACTGGGACCACGACGAGTACGTCGACCTGCTGCAGAGCAGCGGAGGTGCCGACCGCATCGTGGCGTACGCGGCCCAGCGGGGCGACGACGTCGACGCGGCTGCCATTCACGCCACCAAGTCGCGCCTCTTCCAGGAGCGACTCGTCTCCGGAGGGGCCTCACCCCGCCCTGGTGTCGTGGAGTCCATCGAGGCGGCCAGGGCGCAGGGCGTGCTCGTCGCCCTGGTGACCACGACCGAGAAGGCCAACGTCACCGCGCTGCTCGCCGCCCTCAGCCCGCAGGTACGTCCGGAGAGCTTCGACCTCATCGTCGACACCTCCAGCGTGAGCGCACCCAAGCCCGACCCCGCGGTCTACACCTACGCGGTGGAGACCCTCGGCCAGCAGGCGGGTGACTGCATCGCGGTCGAGGACAACGAGGGGGGCGTCGCCTCCGCCGTCGACGCCGGGGTGACGGTCGTCGCCTTCCCCAACGTCAACACCTCCGGTCACCAGTTCGCTTCTGCGGCACGCAGGATCGACACGGTCGACCTGACCGAGCTCACGTCGCTCACCCACCCGAGGTCCGCCAGCCACGATGGGACGGGCAGCTGATGAGCACCTCCACCCCCATCGCGCCCCTATCCACCTTCACCGCCTCCGACGAGGGCTTCCACGTCGAGGCGTACGAGAAGGTGGAGTACTCCCTGCGCTACGTCGACGGCGTCTTCGACGCCGAGAGCACTGTGCTGGCCGACAGCTACCGCGGCTGGGGACGGTGCCTCGCCGTCGTCGACGCCACCGTCGAGCACCTGTACGGCGACGCCATGCGCGCGTACTTCGAGCACCACGGCATCGACCTGACCGTCTTCCCGCTCGAGCTGGACGAGCGCACCAAGACCTGGTCGACGGTCGAGAGCATCGTCGACGCCTTCGCTGCCTTCGGCCTGGTGCGCAAGGAGCCGGTGCTCGTCATCGGCGGAGGGCTGACCACCGACGTCGCCGGCCTCGCCTGCGCCACCTTCCGCCGGTCGACCAACTACATCCGCATCCCCACGACGCTGATCGGTCTCATCGACGCCAGCGTGTCGATCAAGGTCGCCGTCAACCACGGGAAGTACAAGAACCGGCTCGGCGCCTACCACGCCTCACAGCAGGTCATCCTCGACTTCGCCTTCCTGCGCACCCTGCCCACCGACCAGGTCCGCAACGGGATGGCCGAGCTGATCAAGATCAACACGGTCGCCGACAGCGCGACCTTCGACCTGCTCGAGAAGTACGGCGAGGAGCTGCTCAGCAGTCGCTTCGGTCACCTCGACGGGACGCCCGAGCTGCGGGAGATCGCCCACCGGATCACCTACGACTCCATCGAGAGCATGCTGCGCCTCGAGACCCCCAACCTGCAGGAGCTCGACCTCGACAGGGTCATCGCCTTCGGTCACACCTGGAGCCCGACCCTCGAGCTGGCGCCCGAGGTGCCGTTCTTCCACGGCCACGCCATCAACATCGACATGGCGCTCTCGACCACCATCGCCGAGCGTCGAGGTCTGATCCCGGTAAGTGACCGGGATCGTATCTTCTGGCTGATGAGCAAGCTGGGTCTGGCGCTCGACAGCCCGCACCTCACCCCCGAGCTCCTGCACCGCGCCACCGACTCCATCCTCCAGACGCGCGACGGACTGCTGCGCGCTGCCGTGCCCAACCCGGTGGGGACCTGTGTCTTCCTCAACGACCTGACCTCTGACGAGATGGAGTCGATGCTCGAGGCGCACCACCAGGTGGTGAGGTCGTACCCCCGTGGGGGCGAGGGTCTCGACATGTTCCTCGCTGCCGACCGGTGACCTCGCAGCCCGCAGCCCCGCCCGTCGGGAGCCTGCGCCCGGTGACCCCCCTGGGGATCCTCGCGGCGCACCTCGACCACCTCGACCAGCTGATCGGCGATGACCTCGACCCGGCGGCCAGGGCCGTGCTCGACGAGGCGCTAGCTCTCGCAGGCGGAATGGACGACTACCTCGAGAGTTGTACGACACCGGAGTCCCCGGCCCTCGCCCGGCTGGCCCACCTCACCCGCACCGCCGACTGGGCTGCGTCCGACGGTCCCTCGACCGGCGGGGCTCTGGAGGCCGAGATGCTCTCGGGTCACGTCGAGGGTCAGGTGCTGAAGCTCCTCGTCCACGCGTCCCGGGCCCGGCGGGTGCTCGAGATCGGCATGTTCACCGGTTACTCGGCCCTGGCCATGGCCGAGGCGCTCCCACCGGACGGGGAGGTCGTCGCCTGCGAGATCGACCGGGGAGTAGCGGAGTTCGCCACGCGGTGCTTCGCGGAGTCGGAGCAGGGCCGCAAGATCGAGGTCCGCGTCGGTCCGGCCCTGGCGACGTTGGGGCACCTTGCTGCCGAGGGCCAGGTCTTCGACCTCGTCTTCATCGACGCCGAGAAGCCCGGGTACCTCGACTACCTCGACGCCGTCCTCGAGGGTGACCTGCTCGTCCCCCACGGCCTGGTCTGCGTCGACAACACGCTGATGCAGGGACAGCCGTGGGCCGGGGGCGACCAGACCCTCAACGGAGCGGCCATCTCCGCCTTCAACCGCGCCGTCGCGGCCGACCACCGGGTCGAGCAGGTGCTCGTGCCCGTGCGCGACGGCCTCACCCTGATCCGGCGCGTGCCCCGCGCCGTCGACCTGACCGAGCCACCCCCGGGAGGGCCCACCCGATGAGCACCATCACCGAGACCGTCCTGCACCCGGTCGGGGTCCGGGTCACCGACCTCGACCTCGCCGCGGTCACCGACGACGACGCCGCCCAGCTGCGCTCGCTGCTGGCGCGTCACGGCGTCGTCGTGCTGCCCGACCAGCACATCGACGACGCCGTCTTCCACGACTTCCTTACCTCCTTCGGAGGGCTGGTGCTTTCGATCGGGGAGACCCCGGTCGACGGCTTCCCCGACCTCAACGTCATCAGCAACGTGGGTCGTTCCACCCCGCCGCGCAGCACGTTCCACGTCGACACCAGCTACGTGAGCCACCCCCCCGCCTACACGGCCCTGCGGGCGGTGGCCATCCCCGACGCCGGCGGCGAGACCCTCTTCAGCAACCAGTACCGTGCCTTCGAGACGCTTCCGGAGCACCTTCGGGAGCGCGTCGAAGGCCGCACCATCGAGCACGTCGTCACCGGGGTCGAGCTCGGCCCAGCTGACGAGTCGGCGGCGCACCACCCGGTGCTGCGCCCCCACCCCGTCTCGGGTCGGACGGCGCTCTACCTCACCACTCCGGCCCGCTGCGCCGGCGTGAGCGGGCTGGCCCCGCAGGAGGCCAGCGAGCTGGTCGACGCGCTCATGGCTCACTCCACCCAGGGCCACAACGTCTACCGCCACGCCTGGTCGCCCGGTGACGTCGTCATGTGGGACAACGGGTGCGTGCTCCACCGGGCCGACCACGAGGGGGTCGTGGGCGACCGGGTCATGCACCGGGGGATGGTCGCCGACTACGGCACGGACGCTACGCAGACCACGGCTACCACCGCCAGCCCGTGACCTCCCCCACCGGTGCACCGGGGCTGACGGCCGCCCGCACCGCCCTGCGCACGCTGGGCGCCCTCGGCCTGCTGCAGGTCGCGCTGCCGGCCAACGCGGCGCTGACCGGAGCCGCTCTGCTGCGACTCGCCTGGCTCCGTCGCCCCGTCCCCGCGTCGGCCCCCACCCCCGGACCGACCCCGGGGGCTCCCCGTACGGTCATGGTCAGCGGCGGCAAGATGACCAAGGCCCTCCAGCTCTGTCGCTCCTTCCATGCCGCGGGTCACCGCGTCGTGCTGGTGGAGTCGGGAAAGTACCGCCTGACCGGCCACCGCTTCTCCCGGTCGGTGTCGAGTTTCCACGTCGTGCCCCGTCCCCAGGACGCGGGCTATGCACAGGCCCTGCTCGACATCGTCCTCACCGAGGGGGTCGACGTCTACGTGCCGGTATGCAGCCCCGTCTCCAGCTACTACGACGCCGTGGCCCGCGAGCTGCTCATCGGGCACTGCGAGGTCGTCCATGCCGACGCCGCCACCATCGCCGCCCTGGACGACAAGGAGCAGTTCGCCCAGCTCGCCGTCTCACTGGGCCTGCCGGTGCCCCAGTCCCATCGGATCACCGACGCTGAGCAGGTGACGGGGTTCGACTTCTCCTCGTCAGCACACGACTTCATCCTCAAGAGCATCCCCTACGACCCAGTGCACCGGCTCGACCTGACCCTCCTCCCCCGAGCGACCGCAACGGCGACGCGGACCTTCGCCGAGAGCAAGCCGATGTCGGTGGAGAACCCGTGGGTGATGCAGGAGTTCGTCACGGGACAGGAGTACTGCACCCACGGCACCGCGAGGAACGGCCGGCTGCAGGTCTACTGCTGCTGCGAGTCGTCGGCCTTCCAGGTCAACTACGAGTCCGTCGACATCCCCGAGATCGAGGCCTGGGTCACGAGGTTCGTCGAGGCCCTCGACCTCACGGGGCAGTTCTCGTTCGACTTCATGAGGACCGCAGACGGACAGGTCTACGCCATCGAGTGCAACCCCCGCACCCACTCGGCCATCACCCTCTTCGACGGTCACCCGGGGCTCGCCCCTGCCTACCTGGAGGACGACCGGCCCCTCCTCCGCCCTCGGGCCTCGACGAGACCGACCTACTGGCTCTACCACGAGCTGTGGCGGATGCTGGCTCACCCGGTCGCCGCTCCTGCCCGGTGGCGGGTCGTCCGCAGAGGCCGCGACGCCATCTTCGACTGGGACGACCCCCTGCCCTTCTTCATGGTCCACCACGTGCAGATCCCGTGGCTGCTGCTGGGCAACCTGCGCCGGGGCAAGAGCTGGCTGCGCATCGACTTCAACATCGGCAAGCTCGTCGAGCCGGCAGGAGACTGACCGTGGCCGTGCGCGTCCTCCACCTCACCGGGTCACCGGTCAGTGCCTTCCACGACGACCTCTCCCGTCTGTATGCCGCGGACTGCCTTCGCGCGACCCACGACCCGGCGCGCTACGACCACGTCGTGGCGCACGTCGCTCCTGACGGTCGCTGGCGCTTTCCCACCGAGCTGGGAGACGACGCCCTCGCGGCCGCCCAGGCGCTCACGCTGGCTCAGGCGCTCGACCACCTCAGCCGCCTGGAGGTCGACGTCATGATCCCCCAGATGTTCTGCCTGCCCGGGATGACGACCTACCGCAGCCTCTTCGACCTGCTCGGGATCCCTTACGTCGGCAACCCCCCCGACGTGATGGCCCTCGGCGCCCACAAGGCGCGGGCGCGCGCCGTGGTGCACGCCGCGGGGGTCTCGGTGCCACCGGGCGAGGTCCTGCGCCGTGGGGAGCTCGCCACGATCGAGCCGCCCGTCGTCGTCAAGCCCGTCGACGCCGACAACTCGCACGGCGTCTCCCTGGTGACCACGGACGCCGGTTTCGGTCAGGCTCTGGACACCGCCTTCGACCACGCCGACGAGGTGCTCGTCGAACGCTTCGTACCGCTGGGTCGCGAGGTCCGCTGCGGGGTCATCGAGCGATCGGGCCAGCTGTGCTGCCTACCGCTCGAGGAGTACGCGGTCGATGCCGTGACCAAGCCGATCAGGGACGCGGCCGACAAGCTGCGCCGGGCCGATGCCGGCGACCTCCACCTCGTGGCCAAGGACGCGGAGCACGCGTGGCTCGTCGATCCGGCCGACCCGGTCACGCCCGCTGTCTGGCGGGCGGCCCGCGCGTGCCACCGCGCACTCGGCTGCCGCGACTACAGCCTCTTCGACTTCCGGGTGGACCCCGAGGGGCGCGTGTGGTTCCTCGAGGCCAGCCTCTACTGGTCGTTCGCTCCCACCAGCGTGCTGACGGCCATGGCCGGGGCTGCGGGGACCGACTTGCGCGTCGGGTTCGACGACGCCGTACGCACCGCCCTGGCCCGCCCGACCTGACGGTCGGGGGGGTCACGTGCGACCTGCTCCTGCTCACTCCGGCGCATCGGGGCCAGTACCGGCCTCATCGCCTGGACAGCGATCCGCCCGGGCAGCCGGGGGCTGTCCGGGCGGTGGGAACCTGCGTCGGCTGGCGCAGGGGCGACGAGGGCGTCAGCTGGCCAGGCCCATCAGGATGCTCTCCCTGTCGGCCGGTGTGGTGCCACCCCAGATGCCGTGGGGCTCGGGGGTGCGCAGGGCGTGCTCGAGACACGCGGTGGCCACGGGACACGCCACGCACAGGGCCAGGGCGGCTGCCTCGGGCGTGCATAGGCGCGCCGAGGACGAGGTACGGGACCCGCCGACCACCGGGACGCCGTCGGCGAAGAACGAGTCCGGGTCGACCCCGGCGCAGAGGGCGTCGTCGCGCCAGGTCTCGTCCGAGAGGGTGGCCCCGGTGAGCAGGGCCAGGTCACGAGGAGTCATCCGGCCAGCTGCCAGAGCATCCGCTGACGCTCCGCGGCGGTGGTTCCTCCCCAGATCCCGTGGTTCTCCGGGACTGCCAGGGCGTGCTCGAGGCACTGGGTGATCACGGGGCACCCTGAGCACAGCTCCTTGGCGTCGCGGGTCCGGCTGACCCGACGCTTCTGGTTCTGGTCGCGGTCGTCCGTGAAGAACTTCTCCGAGTCCATGCCCCGGCAGCGACCCTGCTCCTGCCACGCGTACGCCTCGACTCGGGCTGGGGGAAGGCTGACACTCGCTCGCATGATCATCGTTCGTACTCCTCGTTTGCGCTCACCCGGAGCGACGGACGCCCCTCCGTGTCCCGGTGAGGCTGTTCCTCAAACCTAGGCAGAACTTGTGCAGGACACAAGCCTCTTGAACAAGTTTTTCCCCACAGTTCACTGATGCTAAGTCGCGCATAAGGCGTGTAAACCCCATGAGCGGGCAAATTCAGAGCTAAATCTTGTGCATTGCGCGAACATCTCGGCGAGTGAACTTGTTCAGCCGTGTCGTGTTGCCCGTGAAAGTGACGCAACCGGTCTTCCGGCCGGCCTCAGGGGCGCGGAGCGACCCCGCGCCCGGACGGACGAGCCCTCCACCGACGCATCCCGGACCAGATCCGGACCAGGACGACCGCGATGAGCACGAGGGCCACGACGACGAGCAGGGGGACGAAGACCGCGAGCAGGCTCAGTCCCACCGAGGCGGTGTCCTCCAGGGTGGACGCGACCGGCGCGCCGAAGCCGAGGGTCCCGGCGTTGATGGCGGGCCGCGCCACGGCTTTGCCGCTGTGCACGATCCCCGAGACGGCTACACCGAGGACCACGCCCACCCACGAGTGCTCCTGCATCCAGCTGGAGCTGTCGACCTGAGCGGCCGCGGAGGTGGCCGAGAAGATCACCCCTCCCATGGCGGGGCGGATGAAGGACTGGATGGCGTCGTTCACCGAGTCGACGGCCGGCACCTTGTCGAGGACGACCTCCGCGAGCAGGAGCACGAACCCGGCTGTCAGGACCCACCCGTTCTCCATCCAGGCATAGGCCTGCGGCAGCTGGACGACGTCCGTGTACCGCGCCAGCAGGGCGACGACGAGGAAGGGGATGTAGGCGTTGAACCCCGCCGCCGCAGACAGCCCGGCACCGGTGAGGACCGCGATCATCGGCTCATCCTAGGTGGGGACGAGCGGGCTGACACCAGCCGACGCCAGCTGACGGCCGGAGCCTCGGCAGCGCTAGGAGCCGTCGTGACGGTCGAGGACCGCCGTCGGCACCGGTTCCTCCGCCACGGGGCACTCCTGCGGGTCGAGCCCCTCCGACGAGGCGTCGTCCGCCAGTCCGTAGACCTGCTCGACCGAGGCTGCCAGCTGACGTCGGGGCCAGGTCCCAGCGACCAGGAGCATTGCCCCCAGGGAGACCACGGCGCAGATCGCGACGGCGGCTTCGGCGGTCGTGTGCTCGGTCAGCCATCCCGCCACGATGTACGACAGGCCCGACACCCCGACCGACACCGATGCCGCCAGCCCGAGCACCGTGCCGCGGCGCTCCCTCGGGGTGACGAGGGTGAAGGTCGACTGCAGCGGGAGCATGAAGGCGTGGAAGCTGCCGCTGACGAACCACAGCAGCCACGTCATCGGCAGGCTCGGGTGGAAGGCGGTGACGAGCAGGGGAAGCGGCATGAAGATCGCCATGGCCGGGATCCGCGCGTTGGCGACCCGAGGCGCCCAGCGGCTGACGACGACCACACCGACAGCCGCACCGGCGACGGGGGCGCTCATCAGCAGACCACCCCAGGCGTGCTGGTCGCCGGCGTAGGGGATCGCGACCGCCTCGGGCGCCACCGCGGCGACCGTCGAGACGGCACTGAGCGCCAGCAGCCGCGCGAGCACACGATCGCGCCGCAGGAACGCGAGCCCTGCGCGCACCGAGCCGAGCACCTCGATCCGGCCGGTGGCCGACGAGAGCCGTGCCCCTGCGGGGACGGTCGTGACGACCACGACCGCCACGACCAGGAAGGTGGCGAGGTCGAGCAACAGGCTCGCGGACACCCCGACCAACCCGATCAGCAGACCCCCGAGGGCCAGGCCCACGGCCTGGTTGGCCTGCTCCGACAGGGCTGACAGGCCCATGGCCCGGACGAAGTGGCGGCGGTCCGGCAGCAGCTCGGCCCACATCACCTGCCCCGCCGTCGCGGCCGGCGCACCGAGGAGCTCGAGGACGACGAGGAGGCCGAGCAGCACCGCCAGCGGCACCACGAGCGCGATGGCGACCACCAGGGCGACGACCACGACGGCCCGGGCGATCGCCGACGCCACGAGGATCGACCGGAAGTGGAAGCGGTCGACGAGAGGGCTGAGCAGGCTCCTCCCGAAGACGGTCGGCAGCAGGCTGAGGGCCAGGGTGGTCGCGGTGGCGAGCGGCGACCGGGTCCACGAGAAGACGACCGCCGCAACGGACAGCCGTGCGATGTAGTCACCCCACGTCGACAGGGCCTGGGCCATGAAGAGCCGGGCTACCCCGCGCACGGCGAACAGCTCCCGCCAGGTCGCGACCTCTGCCTGGTCGATGCTGGACCCCTCCTGCGTGCCCATCTCTGTCCTCGATGACCTTGGTGACTCGCGGACCCGTGCCGAGCTCTCGCCGGGACGGCTCCTTTCCACCTCGGTGGGCTCAGTCTGCGTAGAAACTCACCTCCATGGCCGCCCGGCTGCGCCGGGCGATCCGGAGGTAATCATCTTCCAACGTCGAGCCCCGTCCCGCATCTCGACCGGCGATGCGCCCGACCCCGTCGGCGTCTCGCAGGTCGCTGGGTACGCCGTCCGCGGCCCGACCCCGCCACAGGACGGAGGCGCGACGCAGGGAGGTGGCGAAGACCCAAGCCGTCCGCAGGTCGGCCGCAGCCTCGGCCCCGAGGAGGGCGGCCGTCTCGGCGGCATCCAGTGCGGCCATCGTGCCCGTCACCCGCAGCGAGGGCAGGCGCCCGGCGTGCCGCAGCTGGAGCAGCTGCACGGTCCACTCGACGTCCGTGAGGCCACCGAGACCGAGCTTGAGGTGGGTGCGCCGGTCGGCCCCACGGGGCAGCCGCTCGGACTCGACCCTCGCCTTCATCAGCCGCACGTCACGCACCCGCGTGGCGGGCAGGCCCGCCTTTGGATACCGCAGTGGGTCGATCAGCGCCATGACGTCGGCGACGAGCCCGACGTCTCCAGCCACGGGCCGCGCCCGGAGAAGGGCCTGGAACTCCCAGGTGAGGGCCCAGCGGTCGTAGTACGCGGCATACGACGCCAGCGTGCGCACCAGGGGACCGGCCTTGCCCTCCGGGCGCAGGTCGGCGTCGACTCCCAGCTGGGGGTCCGGCCCCGACTCGCCGAGGAGGCGTCGCAGCTCCTGGACCACGGTGAGGGCGCGCTTCTGGGCGACCTCGTCAGGGGTGCCCGGTCGGGGCCGGTGGACGAAGAGGACGTCGGCGTCGGAGGCATAGCCCATCTCCCGACCGCCCAGGCTGCCCATGCCGATGATGGCCATGTCGGTGCCGAGCGGCCCCCCCTCTGCCCGCTCGACCTGCCGCACCACGGCCTCGAGGCAGATCTCGAGCGTGGCGGCCGCGAGGTCGGACAGCGCGTGCCCCACCTCGACCACCCCCAGCTGGCCGGTCAGCTGGGCGAAGGAGATCCGCAGCAGCTCGTGCCGCCGGATGGAGCGCACGGCGGTCACCGCCGCCGCGGGGTCGTCCTTGCGCATCGCCGCGCTGCGCATGGTCACGACGAGCTGGTCCTGGGTGCGGGGCACGAGGCCCCGGTCGTCGCCGAGGATCGAGACGCTCTCGGGGGAGCGGACGAGCAGGTTGGCGGCATACCGGCTGCGGCCGAGAACGCGGGCCAACCGCTCGGCGGCCCGCCCCTCGTCACGCAGCATCTTGAGGTACCACGGGATGGTCCCCAGCTCGTCACTGACCCGGCGGAAGGCCAGCAGGCCGGCATCGGGGTCGGCCTCGTCGGCCAGCCACCCGAGCATCACGGGAAGCAGCGTGCGCTGGATGGCGGCTCGGCGCGACACCCCGACGGTCAGGGCCTCGATGTGCCGCAGCGCGCCGGCCGGGTCCAGGAAGCCCAGGGCCAGCAGCCGCCGGCGCGCCTGCTCCGGGCTCAGGGTCGAGTCGACGGTGCGCATCTTGGCCGCCGCGCCGAGCAGGGGCCGGTAGAAAAGGCGCTCGTGCAGCCGACGCACCTCGCGGGCTCGCGACTGCCACAGGTCGACCACGGCCTTCGCCGGGTTGCTGCGCAGGCCGATCGAGCGCCCGAGCCGCCGTAGGTCGGGGTCGCTCGTCGGCATGAGGTGGGTCCGCCGCATCCGGTGCAGCTGGATGCGGTGCTCGAGGGTGCGCAGCAACCGGTAGGCCTCGTCGAGGGTCGCCGCGTCGTCGCGTCCGACGTAGCCCCCCTTGGCCAGGGACGCCAGGGCCTCCAGGGTCGTCGCCGACCGCAGGGTCGGGTCGGAGCGGCCGTGGACCAGCTGGAGGAGCTGCACGGCGAACTCGACGTCACGCAGTCCGCCGCGACCGAGCTTGAGCTGGCGACCGGCCTCGGCCGCCGGCACGTGCTCCTCGACTCGACGGCGCATCGCCCTCACGTCCTCGACGAAGTTGTCCCGACCCGCCGCTTCCCACACGAAGGGCCGGATGACCTCGAGGTACGACTCCCCCACCTCACGGTCGCCCGCCGACACCCAGGCCTTGAGCAGGGCCTGGAACTCCCAGGTCTTGGCCCACCGCTCGTAGTAGGCGCGGTGGCTGGCGATGGTGCGCACCAGGGGTCCGTTCTTGCCCTCCGGCCGCAGGGCCGCGTCGACCGGCCACAGGCTCCCCTCGGCCGAGGTGGCCGAGCAGGCCCGCATCAGCGAGACGGCCAGGTGGGTGCCGACCTCGACGGCCTCGGCCTCGGTGTGCCCGGTGGCCGGCTCGACGACGAAGATGACGTCGACGTCGGAGACGTAGTTGAGCTCGCCACCTCCGGTCTTGCCCATCCCGATGACGGCGAGTCGGGCCACCTCGTGGCCGGGGCCGTGGTCCTCGCGCGCGATCGCCAGGGCCGCCTCGAGCGCCGCCTCGGCGAGCCAGGCGAGCTGCTCGGCGACGATGGGCAGGTAGGCGACCGGGTCGCTCGAGGTGAGGTCGAGGGCGGTGATCGAGAGCAGCTGCCGGCGGTAGGCGACCCTCAGGGCGTCGTACGACGGCAGCTGGCCACGACAGCGGGGTGACACGCACGACAGCAGGTCGTCGCGCAGCCCCTCGGCGGTCGGCATGGTCGCCTCGGCGACCGCGCGCCAGTGCTCGGGGTGGCGGGCCAGGTGGTCGACCAGCGCCGTGGACCCACCCAGCACGGCGACCAGCCGGTCACGCCCCAGACCTCGGTGGCGCAGGGTCGCCATCACCTGCAGGCGCTCGACGTCGTCGGCGACACCGGTGGGGGCAGGGATCGCCGCGAGCGACTCGAGCAGCCGGACGAGCCCCAGGAGCGCCAGGTCGGGGTCGGCCGCCCGACTCAGCGCCTCGACGAGCCCGTCGTCGAAGTGGTCGTCGAGGGGGTCGAGCAACCCGGCGAGGACCGGGTCGGCCAGCAGGCGATCTGCCCTCTCCGGCTCAGCGAAGCCCAGCCGGGCGAACTGGGCGTGGCTGCTGATCCGGGCTGTCACGAGGGGAACCGGCCGCCTTCGTCAGAGGCTGGGCAGGTAGCGGTCGAGCTCGAACTGGGTCACGTCGTGCCGGTAGTCGAGCCACTCCTTGCGCTTGTTGCGCAGGAAGAAGTCGAAGACGTGCTCACCCAGGGTCTCGGCGACGAGGTCACTGCGCTCCATGACCTCCAGGGCGCGCCCGAGCGAGCTCGGCAGGGGCTCGACGCCCATGGCCTGACGCTCGGCGTTCGTGAGTCTCCATACGTCGTCCTCGGTCTCGGGTGGCAGCTCGTACTCCCCCTCGATGCCCTTGAGCCCGGCCGTGAGGAGCACGGCGAAGGCGAGGTACGGGTTGCAGGCCGCGTCGATCGAGCGCACCTCGACCCGGCTGGAGTTGCCCTTGTCGGGCTTGTACATCGGGATGCGCACGAGCGCCGAGCGGTTGTTGTGCCCCCACGTCAGGTGCGCGGGAGCCTCCCCACCACCCCACAGCCGCTTGTAGGAGTTGACCCACTGGTTGGTCACCGCCGCGATCTCGGCACCGTGGCGCAGCAGACCGGCGATGAACTGCCGACCCACCTTGCTCAGCTGGTATGGAGCCCCCGCCTCGTAGAAGGCGTTGGTGTCACCCTCGAAGAGGCTGAGGTGCGTGTGCATCCCCGAGCCGGGGTGCTCGGCGAACGGCTTCGGCATGAAGGTCGCGTAGATGCCCTGGTCGAGCGCGACCTCCTTGATGACCGTGCGGAAGGTCATGATGTTGTCGGCGGTCGACAGGGCGTCGGCGTAGCGCAGGTCGATCTCGTTCTGCCCCGGCGCTCCCTCGTGGTGGGAGAACTCGACGGAGATGCCCATGGCCTCGAGCAGTGTGATCGCGGCCCGGCGGAAGTCGTGGCCCGTGCCGTGGGGGACGTGGTCGAAGTAGCCGGCCTCGTCGACGGGCACCGGGTGGTCACCGGCGACGTGCGGCTTCTTGAGCAGGAAGAACTCGATCTCGGGGTGGGTGTAGAAGGTGAACCCCATCTCACCCGCCTTGGTCAGGGCGCGCTGGAGCACGTGACGGGGGTCGGCGGACGCCGGGGAGCCGTCGGGCAGGAGCAGGTCGCAGAACATCCGCGCGGTGCCGGGGTTCTCACCCCGCCACGGGAGCACCTGGAACGTGCTGGGGTCAGGCTTGGCGAGCATGTCGGCTTCGTAGACGCGGGAGAGGCCCTGGATGGATGAGCCATCGAAGCCGATGCCTTCGGCGAACGCCCCCTCGAGCTCGGCCGGGGCGACGGCGACGGACTTGAGGGTGCCCAGCACGTCGGTGAACCACAGGCGCACGAAGCGGATGTCACGCTCCTCGATGGTGCGGAGGACGAACTCTTGCTGACGGTCCATGGTCACATCGTGCCGTATGCCGGGAGGTCCGGGATGCACGGGCGCGCCTCAGGCACCGGATACCTCGAGGACGGCCTTCGCGGCGTTGTGCCCGGCGATGCCGGAGACCCCTCCCCCGCGGCGGGCCCCGGCTCCCGCGAGCGTGATCCGCGGGTACCGGGTCTCCCCGCCCCACTGGCCCACCTCGCGCGGCTGCTCGGCCCACGGCCACTGCAGGGGGCGGTGGAAGATGTTGCCGCCGGGCAGCCCGAGGTCGCTCTGGAGGTCGAGGGGGGTGCGGACCTCGAGGGCCGGCCGCCCGGCGGCGTCGCGCAGCAGGAGCGGCTCGAGGGGCTCACCCAGCACGCCGTCGAGGGCGGACAGGACCACTCTGAGCGCCTCGTCGCGCCGGGTCTCGTTGTCAGGGGCGAAGATCCGGGCCGGGAAGTGCAGGCCGAACAGGGTGAGCGTCTGCGCTGCGGAGTCGGCGAGGTCGGGCCCCAGGATCGAGCGGTCCGACAGGGTGTGGCAGTAGATCTCGGACGGTCCACCGGGGGGCAGGGTGCCCGAGGCGGCGACGGCATACGCCTCCTGTAGCTGGGTGAAGGTCTCGGCGACGTGGAACGTGCCGGAGAAGGCGGCGACCGGGTCGATGCGGGGGTCGGCCAGCCGGGGCAACCGGCTCAGCAGCATGTTGACCTTGAGCTGGGCGCCCTCCGGCACGGGCCCGGTCGACAGGGGCTCGGAACCCGTGGCGGCGAGGAGCCGGTCGAGCACGGCAGGTGCGAGCCCGACCACGACCTGCCCGCGGGAGGTGCGGGTGCGACCCTCCCGGGTCCACGTCACCTCGCCGTCGGACGAGACGGCCGTGACGTCGGCGCCGGTGACGATCGTGGCCCCGGCGGCGGTGGCGGCCCGGGCGAGGGCGCCGGTGACTGCCCCCATCCCGCCGACGGGCACGTCCCAGTCGCCCGTACCGCCACCGATCAGGTGGTAGAGGAAGCAGGTGTTCTGGGTCAGGGAGGGGTCGTCGAGGTCGGCGAAGGTCCCGATGAGCCCGTCGGTGGCGACGACTCCCCGTACGAGGTCGTCGCGGAAGGTGGCTCTCAGCAGGTCACCGAGCGGCTTCGTGGTGAGCGCGTCCCACAGCTCGTCTTCGGCGGCGAGCTCGCGCAGCTCGGCCTCGGGACGCAACGGCTCGAGGACCGTGGGCCAGACCCGTTGGGCCAGAGCGGCCATGCGCCCATAGAAGCGTTCCCACGACACGAAGTCGCGGTCGTCGCCGGTGACCGACACGAAGGACGCCCGGGTCGCCTCGGGGTCTTCGGTGTCGACCAGGAGACCGCGTGCGGGGTCGGCCGGGAGCGGTGTGTAGCTCGAGTACCGCCGCCGGACCAGCCGCAGGTCGAGGTCGAGGTCGCGCACCACCTGCTGGGGCAGGAGCGAGACGAGGTAGGAGTAGCGCGACAGCCGGGCGTCGATGCCGGGAAAGGCCTGGGCGGAGACCGCCGCGCCGCCCACGTGGTCGAGGCGCTCGAGCACGAGGACCCGCCGCCCGGAGCGCGCGAGGTAGGCGGCAGCGGTCAGGCCGTTGTGGCCCGCACCCACCACGATGTCGTCGTACAGTCCGTCGAAGGTGCTCACAGCCCACGACCCTACGACGGAGAGGCCCCCGGGACGGGTGTCCCGGGGGCCAGACCGTGAGCTGGTGCTCGACCATGAGGTGCGGGCGTCGGGTGCGGGCGTCAGCCCTGCTTCGCGAAGCGCACCTTGAGGAGCATCTCGGTGCCGTTGGCCACGGTGCGGTCGACCGTGACCGACGTGCCGGTGGCGCCGACCAGGACCGAACCGCCGGGGTTGGTCTTGTCGTAGTACGCCCGTGGGTTCGAGTCGTCGAACGTCGGCGTGGCGGCCCGTGAGTAGACCGTCACGGCCTGGCCGTTCTGGTGGAAGGTCACCGGGTCGGTGCGCTCCAGGCCGAACGTCGCGTCGAAGGGCTGACGGCGGTTGCCGAGGAGGGAGCCGTCGGGGAAGGTGATCGCCTTGGCCCGGGCGTCCACCGGCAGCACCATCCCGTGCCCGGGGTGGGCCGAGGTGTTGTTGTCGCTGTACTCGCCGTCGACGTACCAGACGAGCAGGCCGTTCTGGTAGGGGAAGCGCTCGACCCAGTCGGGACGGGTGCTGCTGTAGCCGAAGTTGTACGGGCCCGACTGGAGCGTCTTGTCGTAGCCGCTGTAGACCCGGTTCTCGGCGAGGTAGTAGTGCTCCACGGTGCGGGTCGTCGTCCCCGACATGCGGGTGAATCCCGCTGCGACCCAGCCGTTGTCGCCCGACTCCACGTCGTCGGTGAGCACCGTCCTGCCGTCGACGACGACCGAGAGGTCGTCGAGGAACGGGCCCTTGTCGTGCACGCCGCCGTCGGTGGCGTAGCGGAAGCGGAAGCTGACGCTCTTGCCCGCCCAGGGGGTGAGGTCCCAGCTCTTCTTCGTCCAGGCCACCCGCCCGTCGATCGGGGTGCCGACCTGGTCCCAGGTCGTCCCACCGTCGGCCGAGACCTCGGCGAAGAGGAAGTCGTACTCCGCCTCCGAGTAGTGGTCGAGCCAGGCTTCCACCGAACCGCTCGTGGCGCCGGTCAGGTCGACCGTGCGGGTGAGCGTGGTGTTGAGGTTGTCGGCCGAACCGCCCCACCACTGCGTCCTGCCCGAGTGGGGCGTGTTGTAGGCGGTCGTGATCGTCTTGTCGGGCAGGGTCACCAGCAGGGCCTGCGGGAGGGTGGCGGCGTCGCGGTCGGCGGGGCCGACCCTGACGTCACGGTTGTAGCCGTGGTCGACCGTCTGGTAGTCGAGCCAGCCCAGCTGCTGCTTCTCCCACGCCCCCATGTAGCCGGGGGTGGTGCCGATCGAGTCGGTGCCCTTGTTCATCCACGAGCCACCGGACATCAGGGTCCAGAAGCCGGTACCGTTGTCGCCACCGGCGGTGTCGTAGAGGTCGGGCAGGCCGAGGTCGTGGCCGAACTCGTGCGCGAAGACCCCGAGGCCACCGTTCTCGGGCTCGGTCGTGTAGTCGCCGATCCAGATGCCGGTGTTGCCGATCTGCACACCGCCGAGCTTGTTGCCCGCGGGTCCGGTGCGGCCGCGGTCGGTCGAGTTGACGTACCAGCGGTGCGACCAGATGGCGTCGGTCCCCTGGGCGCCGCCGCCCGCTTCCTCCCCCTCACCCGCGTGGATGGCCTGGAAGTGGTCGATGTAGCCGTCGGGGCGGTTGGAGATGCCGTCGCCCCGGGAGTCGTAGCGGTCGACCTTGTCGAACTGCTGGAGGTACGTGCGGATCTGGGCGGTCGTCTTGCCCTTGGCCTTCTCGGCCTCGAACCACGCCTGGGCCGTGTCGTTGATGTAGGCCCAGTAGCCGTCGGACTGCGGCACGGTGTTGGAGCCGTAGCGCGCCTCGTTGGAGGGCACCGTGACCCAGTCGGACACCTCGCCCTTGGCCAGGAACCGGCCGTTGGACTGCTTGAGGTAGAAGTCCTTGAAGGACTCACCGGTGTCGCCGAACATCAGCTTCTGGTAGTGCGGCTGGTCGAAGTTCCTGACCCAGTAGGTCGAGTTGTCGTCGGTCGTGTTGCCGTCCCAGACCCGGTCGGGAGCCGGGATGCTGTTGTGCACCGGGCCCGGGGCCTCGCTCTGGCCGGCCTTCGTCTGGTCGCCGAAGTTGGTGAGGACCGTGAAGATGTCCTCCTCGCGGTCGACCGGGTAGGAGACGTAGCGGGCCTTCGCGACCTTGCCCTGGGCGTCCTTGGCCCCGGCGAGCTTGATGACGCGCTCCCCGGCGCGGATCTCGAGGGTGGCCTCGCCGGTCGCCAGCTTGCGGACCGCCTCCTGGCGGATGGCGGCCTGCTTCTCCGCCAGGGGGTTGGGCAGGTTGTCGCTGCGGTTGGTCGAGCTCGCCGGGTCGCGGTCTGCGGCCGGTGGCGCGCTCTGGGCGGGGGCCTGCAGCGTCGTCACGGCGATCGCCGCTACGGCGATGCCGGACACCGCCCTCCAGTGCCAGTTCTTCACGGGTGATCCTCCAGGGGTCGTGGCGGTCGGGGTGATGACGCCAGGTGGAAGACAACCAGTGATTGACTGATCCATGTAGGTTTTTGACCAAGCCCGGTGTCAGTACTTACCCAGTCTTTACACAGCAGATCAACATTTTCGGTGAATGTTTGTTTCGCGAGCAGAATCGCCCGCCATATACCCCATTTGATGCAATTTCTTCTCCGGCAAGACAGTCACACCGGAGGGGGCGTCGACCTTCCGGTGGCGGAGACGCCCTTGGCGACCTACTGTCCCCGTTGACGGGTCACGTCCCCCGTCCGCCGGGGCGCCTCCCTGAGGTGACTCGGCGACCTGATGGCCCCCGGGGGGTCCAGGCCATCGAGGACGCCGACGAAGGGGACGCACACGCCATGACACCCAACCGAACCCGCCGCACACGGGCTCGCACCCGCGCTCTGGCTCGCAACCGGGCTCTCGCCGCCACGGCCGTCGGGGCGGTGACGCTCCTGGGCCTCACCGCCCTGCCCGGGCTCGCCGCCGCGCCGCCGAACTCCAGCGACCGGGCTTCATCCCCCGCGAGCAGCAGCAAGCAACGGGACGCGAGGCCGGCGTACGACGCCCGCGCGGTCGATCCCAAGGGCCCCGTCGCGACCCGGGCCGGCACCGCCGCGGCGAGATCTGTGAGCACCACAGGGTCGCCGTCGGTCGACCTCGACCCCCTCACGCTGACCCCCCGCAACCTCACGGTCGACGGGGGCTACCTCACGACAGCCTCGACCTCGACTCCTGAAGCGGTGGTCCTGAGCTACGTCCGGAGCCATCTCGCCACGCTCGGTCTCACCACCGGCGACCTCGCGACCCTGCGGCTGCGCACCAGCTACCAGGACGTCGCCGGCATCCACCACCTGTCGTGGACCCAGGCCGTAGGCGGCCTCACCGTCTTCGGCAACGGGCTGAAGGCCAACGTCGCGAAGGACGGCCGGATCATCTCGCTGCAGGGCTCCCCGGTCCCCGGGCTGGCGACCCTCGCCGCCGCGGCCCCCACGACGTCGGCCCTCGACGCGACGGGGGCTCGCGCAGGGGCGGCCAAGGACGTCGGCGGCGCGGCCAGCCCGGGCGCCTCGATCACGAGGAGCGCGTCGGGTGACGCGGTCTGGTCGAACCACGACTTCGCCAGGCAGGTCTGGTTCCTCACTCCGTCTGGGCTGCGCCGCGGGTGGTCCACCTACGTCGCGACCGGCGCCGACGCGGCGTACCAGCACGTCGTCGACGCCCAGACGGGGTCGGTGCTCTACCGCCGTTCGACGGTCGCCAAGGACAACGGCGACGCCTCCGTCTACGACTACTACCCGGGCGCCCCGAAGGGTGGCTCGCCCAGGGTGGTCAACTTCGTCGACCGGGGCTGGCTCGGCAAGGCCCAGACATGGCTCAACGGCAAGAACGTCGTGGCCTGGACCGACGTCAACGACGACAACGTGGTCAACCCGGCGGAGAAGACGGCGGTGCCGGGCAACGCTGGCGGCCCGACCTCCCCGCTGGTGAGGTTCGACGCCGCCGTGCCGGGCTGCTCGGCTGCCTACGTGTGCACGTGGAACCCGTCCTCGTCAGGGTCGTGGGCCAAGAACGCGGACGCCGACGCGGCCAACGCCTTCTACCTCGCCAACAGCTACCACGACTACCTCGCGAAGGCCCCCTTCGGATTCACGGCCGCAGCGGGCAACTTCGAGACCGGCGGTGGCGACCCCGTGCTGCTCAACGCCCTCGACGGCGCCGCCACGGCCGGCAGCCTGCCCGACTTCCTCCACATCGACAACGCCAACATGAGCACGCCGCCCGACGGCACCCCACCGACGATGCAGATGTACCTCTGGCACCTGCCGGGCGCGACGATCAAGCAGGACCCGTTCCTTGCCGTCAGCGGCTCCTTCGACGCGAGCATCCTGCTCCACGAGTACACCCACGGCCTGTCCAACCGCCTGGTCGTCGACGCGGGCGGCAGCTCCACGCTCAACAGCGTCCAGGCCGGTGCCATGGGTGAGGCCTGGAGCGACTACTACGCCATGGACTACCTCGTCACCAAGGGTTTCGTCACCGACACGGCCAAGGCCGGTGACGTGCTCGAGGCGGTCTACACCCTCGGTGGGGGCCTCTTCCGCACCGAGGCCCTCGACTGCCCGGTGGGCGCGACGACCAAGAACTGCCAGGGCCCGGTCGCCGGTCCCGGTGGTTACACGTACGGCGACTTCCCCACCATCGGTGGCACCCCCGAGGTCCACTCCTCGGGTGAGGTCTGGGCCCAGACCCTCTGGGACCTGCGCACCACGCTCGGTCACGACGTCGCCGACAGCGTCATCACCCGGGGGATGTCGCTGGCGCCGGCCGACCCCTCGATGCTCGACATGCGCAACGCGATCATCCAGGCCGACCAGGTGGTCTACGGCAGCACCCACACGATGAAGCTGTGGAAGCTCTTCGCCGCCCGCGGGATGGGCTGGTTCGCCGGAGCCACCGACGCCGGTGACGCGATGCCGGCCGAGGACTTCCACGTCCGCCCGGTCGCCCAGACCCCGCGCACGTCGATCAGCGGCCGGGTCACCGACCCGACTGACGGCAACGCGCCCCTCGCCGGTGTCGTCGTCCACGTCACGGGACACGACTCGGGCTACTCCAGCGACTACACAGCCGTCACCGACGCGACCGGGGCCTACGTCATCCGCAACGTCTTCCCGGGCACGTACGCGAAGGTCGTGGCGAGCAAGGACGGCTACGAGCTGGCCACCAAGGCGGTGGACACCCGTCAGCCCGGCTCCACGAGCTTCACGCTGCGTCGTGACTGGGCCGCCGCCAACGGGGGTGCCGCCGTCGTCGGCTTCAACGGTCCTGACTACTCCGCCATCGGCTGCGGCCCCCGCGGAGCCATCGACCTGTCCCAGGGCACGGGCTGGGGCTCGACCACCGGTGACGTGAACGGCACGCCCACCAACGTCTTCGTCCCGAAGTACCTCACGGTCGACCTCGGCAGGGCCGTCGACGTCTCGTCGTTCCGGGTGGACCCCTCCGCCACGTGCGGCGACTCGCCTGACTCCTCGACCGGCGCCTACCGGATCGACACCTCGGCCGACGGTCAGACATGGACGACGGCCACGAGGGGTGCGTTCACGACGGCCGACCAAGGGCGCTACACCACGGTGGGCGCTGCGGCGAAGGGGGTGCGCTTCGTGAAGTTCTGGATCCTGGGCAACCAGGTGCCGAGCTTTGTGACGAGCTGCCCGTCACAGCCCTTCACGGGCTGCCTCTACACCGACCTCACCGAGCTGCAGGTCTTCGGCACTTCCGCCCGCTGACCCAAACCACGCAGCGAGGCCGTCCGGGCACCGTCCGGGCGGCCTCGTCGTGAGCCGTCGTGCTCCAGCGCGGTGAGGCTTGCTGGGTGGGGGTCAGCTCCGACCCAGCCTCCGCGCCAGGTAGGGGGCCGTCGCCCCCAGGTCGCCGGCCGCGACGTCGTCCGGCGTGCCGGTGGTGACCACCCGCCCGCCGGCGTCACCTCCGCCGGGACCGAGGTCGACGACCCAGTCGGCCGTCGCGATGGTGTCGAGGTCGTGCTCGACGAGCACGACGGTGTTGCCGGCGTCGACGAGCCGGTGCAGCTGCTGCAGCAGGAGGGCGATGTCGACGGGGTGCAGCCCGGCCGTCGGCTCGTCGAGGAGGTAGAGGGTGTGTCCGCGGTGGGGTCGCTGCAGCTCGGTAGCCAGCTTGATCCGCTGGGCCTCGCCACCGCTCAGCTCGGTGGCCGGTTGCCCCAGCCGCAGGTAGCCCAGCCCGACCTCGCGCAGGGTCTGCAGGCTGCGCAGCACCGACGGCACGCCAGCCAGGGCCGTCGCCGCCTCGTCGACCGACATGGCCAGGACCTCGGCGATGTTCCTGCCCTCGTAGGTCACCTCGAGGGTCTCGTCGTCGTACCTCGCACCGTGGCAGGTCGGGCACGGCGCGTAGGTGCTAGGGAGGAACATCAGCTCGACGGAGACGAACCCTTCCCCCTGGCAGGTCTCACACCGCCCGTCTGCGACGTTGAAGGAGAAGCGTCCCGCACCGTAACCGCGCAGGCGGGCCTCCTCGGTGCTGGCGTAGAGCTTGCGGACGGCGTCGAAGAGGCCGGTGTAGGTCGCGAGGTTCGACCGGGGGGTGCGGCCGATGGGCCGTTGGTCGACCAGCACCAGCCGGTCGAGAGACTCCAGTCCCGAGACAGCACCCACGTCCACGACCACCTCCGCCCCGTCGCCCGGGGTGTCGCCCGGGGCGTCACCGGCACCCCCCTCCACCAGCGGGTGGTGGGCCAGCCCGAGGTGGCGGCGCACGACCTCGGCCAGCACCTGGGTGACCAGCGTCGACTTCCCCGAACCCGAGACCCCCGTGACGGCGGTGAGCACCCGCAGCGGCACATCCAGCGAGACGTCGACGAGGTTGTGGCGCGAGACGCCGCGCAGGCCCAGCCAGCCGTCGGGTGAGCGAGGGTCGTGCACCAGGCGGGGTGCCCGGCCGAACAGGTGGGCGCTGGTGGGTGAGTCCTCCACCTGCTCGAGCCCGGCGACCGGCCCGGAGTAGAGCACCCGACCGCCGCCCTCCCCCGCGGCCGGGCCGATGTCGACGACCCAGTCGGCGCGACGGACGACGTCCATGTCGTGCTCGACGACGAAGAGCGAGTTGCCCGAGGCCTTGAGGCGGTCGAGCACCTCCAGCAGCGGCTCGGCGTCGGCGGGGTGCAGGCCGGCCGATGGCTCGTCGAGCACGTAGACCACCCCGAAGAGCCCCGAGCGCAGGGCGGTGGCGATCCGCAGGCGCTGCGCCTCCCCCGGCGAGAGGGTGGTCGAGCTGCGACCCAGGCCGAGGTAGCCGAGCCCGAGGTCGACCAGCACCTCGAGACGGGCGACGAGGTCGGTGCAGAGCCGGTCCGCTGCCTCGCTCGACCGGCTGTCGGGCGAGGCGCGCAGCAGGGTGACCACCTCGGTGAAGGGCATCGCGTTGACCTGCGCGATGGAGGCCCCGGCGAAGGTGACGGCCAGGGCCGCCCGCGTCAGCCCGCTGCCGTGACACAGGCGGCAGGGCTCGCTGCGCACGAAGCGCAGCACCCGCGCCCGCATCGTGGGGCTCGCGGAGTCGGCGAGCACGTGGCGCACGTGCTTGCGGGCGCTCCAGAAGGTGCCGTGGTAGTCGCGCCCCGTCGAGTCGTCGCGGTCACCGCGCCGGGTGACGAGGACCGACGGCTGTTCGTCGGTGTAGAGCACCCAGTCGCGGTCCTCCCGGGAGAGGTCGCGCCAGGGCCGGTCGACGTCGATGCCCAGCGTGGAGACGATGCGGCGCAGGTTGGCCCCTTGCCAGGCGCCGGGCCAGGCCGCCACCGCACCGTCGCGGATGCTCAGGGCGGGGTCAGGCACGAGCAGGTCCTCGGCCACGTCGTGGACGACGCCGAGGCCGTGGCACTCGGGGCAGGCGCCTGCGGCGGTGTTGGGCGAGAAGGCCTCGGCGGCAAGGTGACCAGCGCCCGCGGGGTAGGTGCCGGCCCGTGACCAGAGCATGCGCAGCAGGTTGGACAAGGTGGTGATGGTGCCGACCGTGGAGCGTGAGCTCGAGGCGCCGCGGCGCTGCTGGAGCGCCACGGCGGGGGGAAGTCCACTGATCTCCTGCACGTGTGGGGCACCCACCTGCTGCAGCAACCGCCGTGCGTAGGGAGCCACCGACTCGAAGTACCGGCGTTGTGCCTCGGCGTAGAGCGTGCCGAAGGCAAGCGACGACTTCCCCGATCCGGAGACGCCGGTGAAGGCGACCAGGGCATTCCTGGGCAGGTCGACGTCGACGTCGCACAGGTTGTGCTCGCTGGCCCCGCGCACGTGGACGTAGCCGTCGAAGTCGTTCGTCACCCTCATGGTCTACCCGTCGCGCCCGTGACCCACCCACCCGCACCGGTCGGTCGCTGCCCGCTGGCCGCGGATAGGCTCGGAGGCATGGCACAGCTGCGGCTCGCGATGGCCCAGGTCAACCCCACGGTCGGCGACCTCGAGGGCAACACGGCGATCGTGCGCGAACGGGTGGCGGAAGCCGCTGCGGCCGGGGCGCACCTCGTCGCCTTCCCCGAGATGGTGCTCACCGGCTACCCCGTCGAGGACCTCGCGCTGCGCGCGTCGTTCGTGCAGGCGTCGCAGCGGGCGCTCGGCGAGCTCGCGGCCACCCTGGCCGCAGACGGGTACGGCGACCTGCCGGTCGTGGTGGGCTACCTCGACACCGCCGTCGACGCCCAGCCGTACGGTGACCGCGACCGGGACCCCAGCCGCACCCTCCCCCAGAACTGCGCCGCCGTGCTGGTCGGCGGCGAGGTCGTCGCCCGGTACGCCAAGCACCACCTGCCCAACTACGGCGTCTTCGACGAGTACCGGATCTTCGCGCCCGGCGAGACCCTGACGGTGGTGCGGGTGCGCGGGGTCGACGTCGCGATCGCCATCTGCGAGGACCTCTGGCAGGAGGGCGGCCCGGTGGCCCAGACCCGCGCCGCCGGCGCCGAGCTGCTCCTGGTGATCAACGGGTCGCCGTACGAGCGGGAGAAGAACGACACCCGCCTCCAGCTGGTGGCTCGCCGCGCCGGCGAGGCCGGCTGCGCACTGGCCTACCTCAACATGGTCGGGGGGCAGGACGAGCTGGTCTTCGACGGCGACTCCATGGTCGTCGGCCGCGACGGCGGAGTCGTCGCCCGGGGACCGCAGTTCGTCGAGGACCTCCTCGTGGTCGACCTCGAGCTCGACTCCTCGACCGTCGACGACAGCGAGCTGCCCGAGGGTGTCGTCCACGTCGTCGTCAGTGAGGAGCCGCTCGCGCCGTACGAGCCCCGGACCCCGCACGTCTACCCACGGCTCGACCCGGTCGAGGAGGTCTGGCGGGCGGTCGGTCTCGGGCTGCACGACTACGTGCGCAAGAACGGGTTCCGCAAGGTGCTCCTCGGGGTCTCGGGCGGCATCGACTCCACCGTGGTGGCCACCATCGCGGCCGACGTGCTCGGGGGCGAGAGCGTCATCGGCGTCAGCAACCCGAGCAAGTACTCGTCGCAGGGGAGCAAGGACGACGCGCAGCAGCTCTGCGAGAACCTCGGCGCCGAGTACCGCGTCGTGCCGATCGAGCCGATGGTCGAGCCCTTCGTCGAGGGCCTGTCCCTGGCCGGCATCGCCGAGGAGAACCTCCAGGCGCGGGTGCGGGGGGTCATCTGGATGGCGATCAGCAACGCCGAGGGGCCGCTCGTGCTCGCCAACAGCAACAAGTCCGAGGTCTCCGTGGGCTACTCGACGATCTACGGCGACAGCGTCGGCGGCTACGCGCCGATCAAGGACGTGCCGAAGACGCTGGTCTGGGAGCTGGCCAGGTGGCGCAACCGGTATGCGGTCAGCCGGGGGGAGCGACCGCCGATCCCCGACGCCACCATCACGAAGCCACCGTCGGCTGAGCTGCGCCCCGACCAGACCGACCAGGACTCCCTCCCGCCCTACGAGGTGCTCGACGCCATCCTCGCCGGCTACGTGGGTGTGGCCCACGGGCGCGAGCGGCTGGTCGCCGACGGCTTCGACCCCGAGACCGTCGACCGGGTCATCCAGCTCGTCGACCGCGCCGAGTGGAAGCGTCGGCAGTTCGCCCCCGGCCCCAAGATCTCACCCTTGGCCTTCGGCAAGGACCGACGGCTACCCATCACGAGCCACTGGCGAGAGCGGGAGGACGACCACCGATGAGCGAGGCCGAGCAGTCGCCGTACCCCACTGCGCCGACGAGCGGGCGCGTACGGATCCCGTTGCTGCACAGGTGGAAGTCGGAGGGCCGCCGGTGGGCGATGCTCACCGCCTACGACCGCTACTCGGCAGAGGTCTTCGACGAGGCGGGCATCCCCGTGCTCCTCGTCGGCGACTCGGCGGCCAACGTCGTGCTCGGCTACGCCAGCACGGTCCCTGTCACCTCGGATGAGCTGATCCCGTTGGTGCGGGCGGTCGCTCGCTCCGCAGCCCGGGCGCTCGTCGTCGCCGACCTCCCCTTCGGCTCCTACGGCGCCACTCCGGAGCAGGGGGTCGCGACAGCGGTGCGGTTCATGAAGGAGGGGCTGGCGCACGCGGTCAAGCTCGAGGGCGGCGTCGACATGGTCCCGACCGTGCAGCTCATGGTGCGGCTCGGGATCCCCGTCATGGCGCACCTCGGCTTCACCCCGCAGAGCGAGCACACCCTCGGTGGCTACAAGGTGCAGGGTCGGGGCGCGGGGGCCGAGCGGCTGGTCGCCGACGCCCGGGCCCTCGAGGCCGCCGGCGCCTTCGCTGTCGTGCTCGAGATGGTGCCCGCCCCGGTGGCAGAGCAGGTGACCGCGGCGCTGTCCATTCCCACGATCGGGATCGGCGCCGGCAACGGCTGCGACGCCCAGGTCCTGGTGTGGCAGGACATGGCGGGCCTGACCGGGCCCGGCGGCCCCCGGTTCGTCAAGCGCTACGCCGACCTGCGCTCGACGCTGCGCGACGCGGCGAGCGCCTACGCCGCGGACGTCGCCTCGGGGTCGTTCCCCGGGCCCGAGCACACCTTCGACTCCTGAGCGACCCTGTCCCCCGGCCGCCGCCCTTGGGTAGCCAAAGAATCACCTCAACCTCGCCGGGTTGAGGTGATTCTTTGACTACCAGGAGGGGGCCCGAGACCGGGCCGGACCCGGGGCTCAGTCGCTCCGGACGACCCGTAGCACCTGCCTCGCCGCGTTCTGCATCCCCAGGGCGTTGGGGTGCAGGGGGTAGGCGGGCATGCGGGGGACGATCCCCTCGGTCCACTCCTGCCCGGTGGCGGCGCAGGAGTCGTGCCCGACCGTGGACGGCAGGAGGTTGACGTACTCCGCGTCGTGGGCTGCGGCCTGGTCACGCATCCGGCGGTCGAGGCGGTCGATCAGGCCCTGGAGGTAGGTGGCGTCCGTCGGCTTCACCGGCTGCGTGGGGAAGCACCCACCCGGGCGGATCGTCGTCGGGTAGCCGACGAGGAGGATCTCGGCCCGGGGCGACCTGGCCCGGATGGCCTCGACCACGGTGCCGTAGGTGGCGGCGAACGCGTCGATCTTCCGCTCGTAGGTGCGTCCGTTGGTCTCCTGGCAGGTGGGGCCAGTCGGGTTGGTGGCCGCGATCACGCAGCCGACCGCCAGGCTGATGAGACCGATGTCGTTGCCACCGATGCCGACGGTGACCAGCGTCGTGTTGCGGGTGAGCGCGGCGTACTGAGGTGGGGCCTTGGGCCCTCCGGGCGTGTTCGACGGCTGGGACGTCGTGAGGTTCGCCGTCGTGGCGGCGCTGCACGTCACGTCGCGGAACGCGCGCACCTTGAGGGAGCGGGCGACCAGGCTCGGGTAGTTCACTGCCGAGCGCAGGCAGGTCACGGGGTCGGCCTGCGGGGGGATGATCGGGCCCGACGAGTAGGAGTCCCCCATCGCGACGTAGACCGTCGGTCGCTCGGGCTCGGGCGACGCCGAGGTGGCCGGCGAGGCCGCCAGTCCCATCAGGGCGCCCGAGGCCACCAGGGCCGTGGCTGCGCGCTGGGGCGCAGTGCTGAAGTACCGCATGGGTCCTCCGTCTCCGTGAGTGCCATCGGGCACTGCGGCCCCGGTCGCCGTCGACCCGGACGCGATGAGGCTACCGCCGCTTGCTGCACGCCGTACGGGTTTGCCCTGAGACACTTCCGGGGTGCGTGAGCTCTTTCGTCGGGTGTCCCTCGATGTCACCCCGTGGCGGACCTCGCGCGACTTCCGGCTGCTCTTCCTGGCCGGCACCGTGTTCTACCTCGGCGGCATGGTCAGCTACGTCGCCCTGCCGTACCAGCTCTACCGGCTCACCGGCTCCAACCTCGCCGTCGGTGCGGTCGGGCTCGTCGAGCTCGTGCCTCTCGTCGTGTTCGGGCTGTGGGGCGGGGCGCTGGCCGACCACGTCGACCGACGCACCCTCGTGCTCGCCACCGGCATCGCCCAGGCAGCGCTGACGGCCGTCCTCGTCCTCAACGCCCTGCTGGCCCGGCCGCAGATCTGGGTCATCTTCGTCATCGCGGCCCTGTTGTCGGCGGCCCAGTCGCTCCAGCGGCCGTCGCGCGAGGCCCTGCTGCCCCGGACGGTGCGCCACGACGAGCTCACCGCGGCGGTGGCGATGTCGTCGGTCGGCATGCAGACGGGGATGCTCGTGGGGCCGGCGATCGGAGGGGTCCTCGTGGCGACGGTCGGCGTCGCCTGGTGCTTCGCCGTCGACGTCGCCGGGCTGGTCTGTGCCTGCGCCCTCTTCGCCCTGCTGCGCAGCTACCCGGCAGCCCCGGGTTCCGAGCCGCCGAGCCTGCGGGGCATCGGTCAGGGCGTGACGTATGCCGTGGGCCGGCCAGACCTGCTCGGCACCTACGTCATCGACCTGGTGGCGATGTTCCTCGCCCTCCCGACGGTCCTCTTCCCGGCCCTCGCCCAGGACGTGCTTCGCCAGCCGGGCCTGCTGGGCCTGCTCTACTCGGTGGAGACGGTGGGCGGGTTGCTCGCAGCGCTCACGTCCGGGTGGACCACCCGGGTCCACCACCACGGGCGAGCCGTGGTGCTCGCGGCCATGGGCTGGGGGGCGGCGATCGCCCTGGCCGGCGCGACCGACCACGCGGCGGTGGTGCTGCTCGGCTTCGCCCTGGGCGGCGCCTTCGACCAGCTGAGCGGCATCTTCCGGGGCACCATCTGGCACCAGACGATCCCCGACTCGATGCGCGGACGCCTCGCCGGCATCGAGATGCTGTCCTACTCACTCGGTCCGCTCGGCGGGCAGGTGCGCTCCGGCCTGGTCGCCGACCGCTTCGGCGTGCGGCAGTCGATCGTCTCAGGAGGCGTGCTGTGCGTCGTGGGGGTGGGGGCGACCGCCGCCTGGCTGCGGGGCTTCTGGTCGTACGACGAGCGCACCGACCCGCATGCGGTGCACGAGCGGCGCGTGCGCGCGGACCGCGACCCCAACGGCCACCACGACCCCACGTGAGCCGACGAGGTCAGCTCTCGGCGTCTCCGGCGGCGCCCCACTCCCGGTCCTCGCCGTCCCACTTCTCGGTGCGCTCACGGGCCGTCTGCAGAGCCCGACCCGCCGCGTCCGACGACGGGTAGGGCCCCATCACCTGCGCTCCCTGGCTCTTGGTCTCGTCGGTCTCGACCTCACCGCTGTCGACGTTGTACCAGTACTGCACGCGGATCTCCTTCGTTGGACGGGGCCGGCTGCTGTCGGGATTCGCTGGTGAGTCGTTGATGACTCGCCGCCCTGGCAGCAGGCCGTCGGACTGAGCGTCCCTGTCTCCTAGACTCCACCGTATGCCGGTCACGTACGCAAGCGTCGCCCCCGCCGACATCTCCCCCCAACGGCCGGTGCCACGCTCGATCGCCCGCCCGGAGTACGTCGGTCGCCCCGCTCCCATGCCGTTCACGGGGTCGGAGGTCAAGGACGACGAGACCATCGAGAAGATGCGCGTAGCGGGTCGGGTCGCGGCGCAGGCGATGGCTGCCGCAGCGGCCGTCATCGCCCCCGGTGTGACGACCGAGGAGATCGACCGCGTCGGTCACGAGTACCTCCTCGACCACGGCGCCTACCCCTCCACCCTCGGCTACCGGGGCTTCCCCAAGTCGCTGTGCACCTCGGTCAACGAGGTCATCTGCCACGGCATCCCCGACAGCCGTCGGCTGGAGGACGGTGACATCGTCAACATCGACATCACGGCCTTCGTGGACGGCGTGCACGGGGACACCGACGCGACGTACCTGTGCGGCGACGTCGACGACGAGTCGCGGCTGCTCGTCGAGCGCACCCACGAGGCGATGATGCGGGGCATCAAGGCGGCCCGGGCCGGTCGCGAGGTCAACGTCATCGGCCGGGTCATCGAGTCCTACGCCAGGCGGTTCGGCTACGGCGTGGTGCGCGACTACACCGGGCACGGCATCGGTACGACGTTCCACAGCGGCTTGATCATCCCCCACTACGACTCCGCGCCCGCCTATGACACCGTCATCGAGGTGGGTATGACCTTCACCGTCGAGCCGATGCTCAACCTCGGCTCCCCCGACTGGGAGATGTGGGAGGACGGGTGGACCGTGGTGACCAAGGACCGCCGGCGCTCGGCGCAGTTCGAGCACACTCTCCTCGTCACCGACAGCGGCCCCGAGATCCTCACCCTCCCCTGATCGGCTTCACCCCACCCCACCCCACCCGCGAGACCCACGGCAGACAAGGCTGACCTCATGAGCGGCAAGACCAGCAAGAACGGCTACCCCCTCGGCATCGACGTCGGCGGCAGCGGCATCAAGGGTGCCCCCGTCGACCTCGACAAGGGGGTCTTCGTCGGCAAGCGCAAGCGGTTCGACACCCCGCAGCCGGCGACCCCCGAGGCGGTCATCGAGGTCATCGCCACGATCGTCGAGCACTTCGCCGACCAGGTCGGTAACGCGCCGATCGGCGTCACCGTGCCTGCCGTGGTCACGCACGGGACGGTCCGGTCCGCAGCCAACATCGACAAGGCGTGGATCGACTTCGAGGGCGAGAAGGCGATGGCGAAGTCCCTCGGGCGCGAGGTCACGCTCATCAACGACGCCGACGCTGCCGGCTACGGCGAGCTCCACTACGGCGCCGCCACCCACGAGAACGGGCTGGTCATCCTCACGACGCTGGGCACCGGCATCGGGAGCGCGATCCTCTACAACAACCTCCTGGTGCCCAACAGCGAGCTCGGCCACCTCGAGATCGACGGGAAGGACGCCGAGAAGGAGGCCGCCTCGTCGGTCAAGGACCGGCTGGGGCTGAGCTACGAGGAGTACGTCGTGCGACTCCAGCGCTACTACGAGGTCGTCGAGGCGCTCTTCTCACCCGACCTCTTCGTCGTCGGCGGGGGCATCTCCAAGGACGCCGACCAGTTCATCCCGCTGCTCAAGCTGCGGACCCCGATCATCCCGGCCCAGCTCGAGAACAAGGCCGGCATCATCGGCGCCGCCCGCCTGGCGGCCGAGGCCGCCGGCACCATGAAGCCGACGAAGCCGACACCGTTGCAGACGGTCAAGGACGACCGCCGCTGACGAGAGCCGGCTGGTCTCGCGTCAGACCTCGTGCGCGACGCCATCCGACAGGTCGAGGACCTCGAGGTCGTCTCCGCCGTACGTCGTGATGTGGTCGAGGTAGAGGCCGCACCCCGCCGGACTGAGGAGCGCCTGGTGGATGGGCGTCACGAGTCGGGGTCCGACCCGGCGGACGAAGTCGATCGACTCGCTCACCCTGCACCACGGGGCGTTGATGGGCACAGCGAGCACGTCGACCTGGCCCGGCTCGCCGTCGTAGGCGTCCCCCGGGTGGTAGAGGCTCGGCTCACCGTCGGCGCGCACCACGACGCCCACGTTGGTGCAGCGCGGGACGCCGCCGTGGTTGACCGCGTGGAGCTCGCCCACCGGGTCGATCGTCAGGTCGCGGACCGCGACGATCTCCCCCTGGACCATGGTGCGCACGAGGAGGCCCCGCCCGGCCAGCAGGCTGGCGGTCTGCGGGTCAGCCAGCAGGAGCGCGGCCGGGTTCGACGCCAGCAGCGGTGACAGCCGCTCGAGGTCGAGGTGGTCGGCGTGCTGGTGCGTGACCACGACGGCGTCGAGACCGGTCAGGTCCTCGAAGCCCGAGCTGAAGGAGCCCGGGTCGACGAGCAGGCGGGTCGAGCCCACCTCGACGAGGAGGCAGGCGTGGCCGAGGTGGGTCAGACGCATGCTCCCCACCGTAGGCGGGGCCGGGGGTGGTTGCGTGCCCGGAGGCTCAGAAGACCCGCAGCATGGGGTCGCGGTAGGGCATCGGCGCCCGGGTGGGCGGGGGCGTCGCAGACCAGGGCGACGGGCGACGGGCGCGGAGGAAGGACGGGAGGTGGACGAGGTGACGCACGGAGATCAGCTGCTTCTTGAGGTGAGGTGTGGATGGAACCTGGGCGGACACCGTTGTCCATCGGTAGGTACAACGTCTTTCTCAGCGAAAACTTCCACGTCTAACAAGTGTTCTGCGTCACACTGCCCCACCTGGCAGGTCTTCATACGCTAGAGACGCGTTGACCCCCTCGGCTGGTCCCGTGACCTACCGTGGGGTGATGGGCCGATGGAGCAACCTCGCGCTGTTGTGGCTGGTGCCGCTCGCGGCCCTCACCGGCTTCGGCACCTTCGTGGTCGGCGACGCCGGTGCCCTGCCTGCAGCCGTCGTCCACGGCGCGAGCGCCTTGGCCGTGGTCGCCCTCGTGCCCTGGAAGTCGACCGTCGTGCGCCGGGGACTCGCGCGGGCCCGGCCCGGGCGAGCCGGGTCGGTGGTGCTCGGGGTGGTGGTGCTGCTGGCTCTGATCACCGGGCTCCTGCACGTGGTCGGGGTGCTCGCCGACGACCAGCCGGTGACGGTCATGCAGGCGCACGTGGGCGCCGGGATCGTCGCCGTGCTGATGACCCTGGCCCATGCCCGCGACCGTCGGGTGCGGGCCCGGCGCGGCGACCTGTCACGGCGCACCCTGCTGCGGGCGGGCGCTGTGGCGCTGGCGGGGGGCGCGGCCGCCGGCGCGATGACCGTGACCGGGGCTGCCGTGGCCTCGGCCGGGACCCGACGGGCCACCGGGTCCTTCCGCCTGGCCTCGAGCGAGGTGGACGCCATCCCCGCGACGTCGTGGCTGCTCGACACCCCACCCGCTCTCGACCCGTCGACCTGGCGGCTGACCGTGGTCGCCGGGGACGCCATCCGGTCGTGGTCTCTGAAGGAGCTCGACGAGCTGGCGTCCGGGGGCCTCACCACCGACCGGGTGAGCGCGATCCTCGACTGCACCGGAGGCTGGTGGACGCAGCAGACCTGGGTCGGAACCCGGCTGGCCCGGCTCCTGCCGGAGGGCACCACCGGGACGGTGCTGGTCACCAGCGCCACCGGCTACTCCCGTCGGCTTCCCCTCACCGACGACCTCCTGCTCGCGACGACGCTCGCCGGGGAGCCGCTGCGCACCGGGCACGGCGCCCCGGTGCGCCTCGTCGTCCCGGGACGACGCGGCCACCACTGGGTCAAGTGGGTCGTGCGCGTCGAGGTCGTCGCGGGGCCGTGGTGGCTCGAGCCTCCGCTCCCCCTCCGCTGACCGGTCGGGGAGATCTCGGGCGATACGGCTTCCGGGCTGTCATGATGGGTAGACGCCCAGCCTGATCATTCGGCAGCTTGACGCGCTCGAAGACGAGCTGGGCCTCCCCATGGGAGTGGTGGCCACCTCGCGACTGCCGCGCGACAGCGGGTCCTGACTTCTCTCCCAGGAGGCCCCCGTGAAGCACCTCACCGACTGCTCGTGGATCGCCGGTCGCGACGCCGACGGCTGCACCTGCGCCGAGCGCATCTTCCTCGCGTCGTGCACCGAGGAGGAGGCATCGGCCTTCGCCACGTGCAACCCGCACCTGCGCCGGGTCGACGTCGCGGCGACCTGGTGGACACGTCAGCTGCCCGCCTGACCGGGCCCGACGCTGACGTCGCGGTGGTCCGGCGTCCTTGGTGACCCTCCCGGCACCTCGGCTGCGCGTCCCACTCTGGTGTGGCACCGTGCGGGCATGACACCAGCAGACCTGCGCGACCACGTCCTCACCGCCAAGAGCGTCACCGGTCTGTCCTGGGCGGCCATCGCCGAGGCGCTGGGCCGTCCACCAGCCTGGACGGTGGCCGCACTCTTCGGGATGCACCCCATGGCGGCGGAGGTGGCCACGACGGCCGGCACCCTCCTCGACCTCTCGCCCGAGGTGGTCGCCCGCCTCCAGCGCGAGCCCTACCGCGTGGCTGAGCCCGACCTTCTGACGGACCCCACGATCTACCGGTTCCACGAGGCGCTCACCGTCTACGGACCAGCGATCAAGGAGCTCATCCACGAGGAGTTCGGCGACGGGATCATGAGCGCGATCAACTTCAAGCTCGGCGTCTCCCGACGGGCCGACCCCGACGGAGACCGCGTCGTCGTCACCTTCGACGGGAAGTTCCTCGACTACCGCTGGTGAGCCCGGTCCAGCGGTTGTCAGCCCGGGTGCCTCACCACCGCCCCCGCCCACACCCACGCCTCGTGCAGGTGGGGCGGCACGCCCCACCTCACCTGGACGGCACGCGCTGTCCACGCGAGCACCACGGCCCGGGTCAGCTCCTCGACCCCGTCCTCCCAGACGACCCAGGCCTCGACCCGGATCGGTTCGCTGGCCCGGGTGACCCGGTCGACGGCGTACTGCTCGGGCGCGAGCGACCGCGGCTGCCTCAGGGCACGGCGCGGGATGTCACTCATGACGCCGACTCTATCGAACAGGTGTACGAGAGATGGCTGGAACCGCTAACGCTGGAGGGATCTCCGTACGGCCTGCCAGGTCTGGGGGATCAGGGGGGCGGCCCGTCGCAGCAGCCACGCCTCGGTGCGGTGTCCCGTGTGCTCGAGGTCGAGCTGGCGCAGGACGTGCTCGACGGCGGCGAGCACCGAGCCCTGCAGCATCCAGAGGTCGACGTGCTGGCGAGGGTCGACGTCGATCAGCATCAGCTCGGTGACCACAGCACGGCTCTCGCGCACGATCTCGAGGGTGCGGTCGAAGGCCTCCTCGACCCGCTCGGCGGGACCTTGGCCGTACTCGGCGTCGATGAGGTCGGCGAAGGACCGCAGACCGCTGGCGAGGTCGTCCAGCACCGCAGCGAAGGCACGCCTCAGCTCGGCTGCGACCGGGCGCTCCGTGGAGTCGTCGGTGGACGGCACCCGGTGCTCGATGACGTTCAGCAGGGCGCGGATCGCGGCGAGACACCGCTCGAGCCGCCCCAGCGCGTCCGCCAGCCCGTGGTGCACGGTGGCGCTGGCCAGGGCGAGCGGGTTGAGCTTGCGGCCCTCTTCGACGGCCTGCACCGAGGCGGCCGCCGTGTCGATGTCACGGTCGATGTGCTCGACCCAGGTCAGCCAGGCGCTCACCTCCTCCGGGTGCAGGGTCCGGCTCGCCATGGTGTGCGCCACCTCGCTGAGGAGGCCGGCTTGCGAGCGCGCCACCGTGCGTACGGCGTCGCGCGCCCGGGCGTTCGGGATCGCCGCGGGCGCCAGCAGGCTGAAGGCGATCCCGACGAACGCGCCGATGAGGGTGTTGACGATGCGGACCTCGGCGGCGAGCTCCGGGGAGGAGACGGCGAGGATCAACATCGCGCTGATCGGGGCCTCCAGCGACTGGTCCCCCAGACGGAGGATCCGGGCCAGCGCCAGCGATGTCGCGATCACGATGGCGAGGCTCCACCAGGTGAGCCCGATCGAGCTGGACAGGCCGACGGCGACCAGCACACCGGTGAGGACCGCCCCCACTCGGACCAGCCCCATCTGGAGGGTTCCGACCGTCGAGGCCTGCACCACCAACAGGGCGGTCAGGGGTGCGGTGAGGTCGACGATGCCGGGAGACAACCAGTTGGCGATGAGGTAGGAGATGACGGCGGCTACCGTCAACCGGACGATCTGCACCACACCCGCCCGTAGCCGGGCGGGCACCTCAGACCAGGACGTCGGCCACGACGGCCACAGCCACCAGAGGAGGTACCGCACCCGCGAGCGCCACTGGAACCGGAGGCGGGCCAGGTCGAGAGGCATCGGCCTACCCCCTCGAGGGTTGTTGGCGTCCCCGGGCGGCAGCGGAGGACGCTGCGACGAGTGGTGCTGGCACCCTTCCTCCTGCCACGAGACGTGCTGGGTGAATGAGTCGGTCGATACGCAGGGGAGTGGCCGGGGCAGTCATGTGATCTGGGGGGAGTTGCCGCATCAGGCGGCTGACCTGCCTGACGCGTCGGACGTCGGACAGCCCACAACCTGCTCAACGCGGCTGAGGAGACGCCGGTGGCGGTTGGGTCAGCAGCCCACCCATGCTAGGACAGGCTAGGACCTGACTTCTCTCGGTGTACTACTGGCCATTCAGGCTACTTCAGGGCGTAGGCGTCGATGCCCTTGTCGGGCAGGTAGACGACGGAGTCGGCGACGATGGGTCCGGTGATGCCGTCGTTGGGGGCGGGGAAAGAAGCGAGGATCTCGCCGGTCGCCGCGTCGACGGCGGTGTAGACGTGCTGCGTGGGGGTGGCGGGGTCGCCGATCTGGCTGATGAGCATGCCGTTGACGAACAGGGGGGTCCCGCCCGCGCCGAGTTTGCTCCAGATGAGCTTGCCCGTGGTCTCGTCGAGGGCGGCGGTGATGGTGAGCTGGTTGGTGTAGACCCGGCCGCCGCCGACCGCGAGACCGAAGGGGGTCTCGTTGCCGGAGGCGGCCGTGTGGGTCCAGCGCAGCTCGCCGGTGGCGGCGTCGTAGGCACGGATCTGCGCGTCGACGAGGACGAAGACGAAGGTGCCGTCGGCGACCGGGCGGGTGGCAAGGCCGCCGATGTCGGTGACCCACAACAGCTTGCCGGTGATCTGGTCGATCGCGGTCAGCTGTCTGCCCGCGACGAAGATCCGTCCCCCGGCGACGGCCGGGACCGAGGTGTTGGCCCCCCCGTCCGTGACCGGGGTGGACCAGACGACGCTGCCCTTGACCGGGTCGATAGACACGACAACGAAGGTAGAGCGGGCGCGGTCGTATCCGACGTCGTAGATGCGGCCTGCGTCGAGGACGATCCCGGGGGAGACTTGCTCGATGCCCGGCACGTTGAGGTTATAAGTGTTGAGTCCTGTCTGGGGGTCGAGGCCCCATGCATGGATGGGGCCACCTTGCTCGAGGAAGAGGAAGGTGCCGCTGGAGGCGTCGTAGGTCCCACCCCACATCGACAGCGGATTCTGACCGGTCTGGAACACCCACTTCTGCTTTCCGGTGACCGCGTCGAACCCGACCGCGCCCTCACCGAAGCTCCAGGACAGGACCCCCTGCGCGAGGGCGAACCCGTCGTCCCCCGGCCCGCCGTAGAAGGAGTCGCCCAGGTAGAGCGGGGTGGTGGCGGCGATGGTGGCCTTGGTCAACCCGGTCTCGTGGTAGGCGTGGGAGCGGTGCGCCCCGTACTGTCCCGACTGCCCCCACTGCAGGTGCACCCCCAGACTGGTCGTGGCCGAGCGGGTACCTTGGGTGACGCGCAGCGGCCGCAGACCCTGCCGGGCCTTCAGCGGCACCCGCGGAGTCCCGGTGAACGTGCCGTCCGCGCGGACCGTCAACGTCCCCATCGCCAGCCCGTCGAGGGTGAGGGTCAGGGTCCCGGGCCGGAACCCGCCACCCTTGACCCGGACCGGCAGTCCCGGCCAGAACAACCCGGGCTGGACCTGCACCGACGGCGCCGACGCCGGCACAGCCGACCTCGGCCCAGAGACCGCAGGGCTAACGGGCGGGCTCGCGGTCGCGAGCACTGGTGCGGCGCTGACGCTGAGCGCGCCGAGGGAGAGGACCGCGGCAGCGACCATGGCCGCCCTCGTTGTCGTCGGTCGTGTCCTGCTCATCGCGGGTCGTTCCCTTCACGTCGAGCTTCGCGTGTGATGGTGGTCATGTGGAGGGCGCCGGCGCGACGAGCACTCCGCCCCCGTCACCTCAGATCCCTCCGCGCCAGTGGTGACAGGACCCTAGCCCCCGGTCGTCACGGGGGCCATGGTTGTGCGATGGGACAAGTCCCCAAGCTCGTCAGGTAGGGGGCGGGGGGAGAACCATCGTGACCGGCGCCGTGCTGCCGACCTCGTCGAAGCCTCTGAGCACCCGCTTGGCGCATCTCCCGCTGGACGTCGTCGCGGGAGCCGACCGGGGTGTCAACGATCGCCATCGACCAGCCCTGGAAGCAGTTGCCGACGCGCAGGATCTCGCCGTTGTGCACGCACCAGACAACGCTGGTCCAGTCGCGGATGCGGGTCCCTGTGGTGGATGAGTCGGTCGATACGCCGGG
>JBBRNQ010000026.1:0-45189 GCA_038230235.1 Actinomycetales bacterium | reverse complement strand
GTAGAAGTAGCGCGGGATCGACTGCAGCGTCTCGCAGGCCTGGGCGATGTTGCGGATGAGCGTCGCGTTCTGCGGCACGTGGGTGCTCCACGCGGTGTCGAGCGCGTAGCAGGCCTTGTAGAGGTGGCTGCCGCCGCAGATGCCGCAGACCCGAGGCGTGACGACGAGGCCGGCCTGCGGGTCCTTGCCCTTGAGGATCATCTCGAAGCCGCGGAACATCGCGGCCTCGGTCCAGGCAGACGTGACGACCCCGTCCTCGACGGTCACCCGCACGTCGAGATCGCCCTCCACCCGGCCCAGGGGGGAGACGAAGAGGTCGACGGCCTCGGTGGGCTGCTGCACAGTGGTCATGGGTTCGTGCTTCCTGTCGGGGCGAGTCGGGGCGAGTGGGCGGGTCGGGGCGAGTGGGCGGGTCGGGCGTTCGCGTGGGAGCGGGGGTGTCCGTCAGACGACGAACATGTCCTCCTTGGACCACTGGGGCGCGGCGATCCGCGCGGCCGCCGCGTGGGCCATGTAGGTCAGGTGGTCGGCGCCCTCCGGGACCTCCTTGGGGATGGTCCCCGAGATCTTCTGGGTCTTGAAGAGGGTGCCGGCCGCGAGGTCGAAGAAGGGGAACTCGGGCTCGGTGCAGCCCAGACAGGGCATGCCGGAGCGGGTCTTGCTGCTCTGGCGGTTCCACAGGATGCGGTTGCACGGCGAGTGCGTCATCGGCCCGCGACAGCCGAACTCGTAGAAGAGGCAGCCGGTGCGGGTGCCCTCGCCGAAGCTCATCGTCGACTGCTTGTACTCGAAGAACTGCACCCGGGTGCACCCGGTCTGGGTGAAGGTCTTGAAGAAGGTCTGCGGCCGGTGCAGGTCGTCGAGGGCGATGTCGCCGGCCCGACCGGTGGCCAGCGCCACGAGGATCTGGGTGATCCAGTCGGGGTGCGCCGGGCAGCCGGGGATGTTGATGACCGGCAGCCCCGACTTGCTGCGCCAGTCGGGGCCGAGGAAGCCGCCGCGCTCGCGCTTGTGGAACTGCAGACCGGTCGAGTCGCTGGGGTTCGGGGCCATCGCGGGGATGCCGCCCCAGCAGGCGCAGTCGCCGATGGCGACGACGATGCTGGCGGCGTCGCACAGCTCGGTGACCCACTCGATCATCGGGCGGTCGGCGAACATGTCCATCCGCCCCGAGCCGTCGGGGCCCTGGATGACGGTGCCCTCGAGCACGAAGATGTCGAGCGGCCGGGCCCCCGTCACGCAGTCGGTGAAGATCTTGCGGGCCTGGTCTCCGAGCTCGACCCCGAGCGAGGGGTGCCACAGCAGCTCGAGCCCGAAGTCGACGATGAGGTCGACGACGTTGGGCTCGTCGGCGTTGAGGAAGGACATCGTGTTGCCGGAGCAGGCTCCGGCCTGGAACCACAGGACTGAGGACATCTGCGTGCTGCCTACCTGTCTGTCGGTGGAGTACGGGAGGAGGGTGGGCCGCGAGGAGCAGGCGGCGTACGGCTGCGCCGTACCGAGGTGGTGGGACGGGCTAGGGCCTGGCGCGGGCGGCGCCCAGCTCGCGGCCCACCGCCTTGCCGATCGTGGCGAGGTAGCTGAGGGTGCGGGCGACATCGGGGTCGCGCAACAGGCGCCCGATGCTGCGGATGCCTCCCACCTCGACGGGGTTGCGGATGAAGTCGGCATGACCCCGGGCGAGCCCGGTGGTGAAGAGGGCCAGCTCGTCGGCGCCGCCCGCCTCGACCGCGGCGACCACCTGGGGCGCGATCTGCGGCAGGATGCCGGCCAGCTGGCGCACGGCGGCCAGCAGGTCGGGCAGGGGGGCGCCGAGGTCGGGCAGCAGGGCACCGGAGTCGACGACCCCCCGCAGCTCGGTGAGGCCGCTGATGACGCTGTCGCCGATGGTCTCGCTGCGCCCGACGAAGCCGTCGAGGCCGTCGACCAGCACGGCCAGCAGGTCGGCGTGGTCGAGCAGCGCGGTGAGCGACTCGACGACGCCGGGGTCGTCGAGGCGGGCCTCGAGGGCGGCGCGGGCGGAGGGGGTGGCGGTCCGGGCCAGGCTGGGCAGGTCGTGCGGGGTGGCCGGCGCGAGCGTCATTGCTGTCCTCCACATGATCGGGAGTGCTGGGTGGCCACGGGGCCCACGAGGTCCTCCCCGTGGTGGTCCGGCGGCGTGCCTCGACAGTAGGTCGGCGCCGGAGGGGGATCTATCACCCGTGCGAACCCACTATCCAGATCACGCAACGATCTTGATCGAGATACGCAACGGGTGGAGGGTGGGCACCACGAGGCCCGGCGCTGACGAGGGTCGCGTAGCCACCATCGACGTATGGGGAGGGGCCACGTGGCCGAGGTCGCGAGCGAGCGCCTGTCGCGGCTGCGCTTCATCGACAGCGACCGCACCCGCCTTCCCGTGGCTCCGCGCATCCGACCCCGCGGGGTGCCCAACGCGCTCCAGGCGCACCCGGTGCTCGACACCGCCGACCTGGCCCTGGCCACCGACCTGACGTCGCAGCTGCTGGGGCACTGCCAGGTCGTGCCCGACACCCGGGGCCGCACGCCCTTCCACTGCCGCCTGCACGCCGTGCAGCTGCTCGACGTGACCATGGCCCACCTCGACTACGGCGCCCCGACGACCGTGACCGTGCCGCACGCCGCGGGCTGCTACACGGTGCACATGACCAGCGCGGGGCACGCCACCGTCCGCCTCGGCGGCGAGGTGCTCGAGCTCACCCCCTTCTTCGCGCTCGTCGTCTCGCCGGGCACGCCCTACACCCTGGTGCTCGAGGACGACTCTCCCCAGACCATCGTCCGGATCGAGCAGGAGACCATGGAGCGCCAGCTCTCACGGCTGCTCGGGCGGCGGCTCGACGAGCCCATCCGGTTCGCACCGCTGGGCGACCTCACCACCGACTCGGCGGCCCGCTGGCACGGGGCGCTGCAGATCCTCTCCAGCGAGGTGCTGTCACCGCAGTCGCTGGTGCAGCAGGGCTACGGCGCCGGCCCGCTCGAGGAGCTCATCGTCTCGACCCTGCTCTACGTGCAGGAGTCCAACTACACCGAGCGCCTGCACCGCCGGCAGCGCACGACGGGGAGGGCTGCCGTCAGCCTGGCCATCGACTACATCGAGCACCATCTGGCCGAGCCGATCTCGTTGGGAGACATCGCGGCTCACGTACGGATGAGCCCCCGCTCGATCCAGGCCGGCTTCCGCGAGGACCTCGGCACCACCCCCATCTCCTACATCCGCGACCGACGCCTCGACGCCGTACGGCGCGAGCTGCTCGCCGCGCGCCCGGGCGACGGCCTCACCGTCACCGACATCGCCGCGCGATGGGCCTTCACCCACCCGGGGAACTTCTCCTGCGTCTACCGCCAGCGCTTCGGGGAGCCGCCGTCGCGGACCCTGCGGGGGTCACGCAGTGCATGAGCTGTCGTTGTGCCGCAGCATCCACGGCGTCGTCGAGGAGGCGGCGGCGGGGCGCGCGGTCGCGACCGTGCACCTGCAGGTGGGCCAGCTGCGCCAGGTCGTGCCCCAGACCCTGACCTACTGCTGGGCGCTCGTCGTCGAAGGGACCTCGCTGGCCGGGTCGGTGCTCGAGATCGACCACGTGCCAGTGGTGCTCGACTGCCACGCCTGCGGCGACACCACGACGGTCGAGCACGTGCTCGTGCTGACGTGCGCGTCGTGCGGTGGCGGTGACATCGCGCTCCGCACCGGCGAGGAGATGCTCGTGACGTCGATCGACGTCGTCCCGCGGAGCACGGCCGCCTCACCCGACGCGCCCGTCCCCGCACCGGTCGAGACCTGAGAAGCACAGGCATGGGACGGTTCCACCGGCACGACGACGGCACTGAGCACACACATGACGGTATGGAGCGCGCCCACGGGCACCCCTCCGACGGGCAGCCCCACGCGGGCCTGACCCCCGACCGGCACGGTGCCGAGCAGGGTGACCCGCACGGTGACCTGTCGGCCTACGAGACAGGCCTCGAGCGGGTCAGCGTGCTCACCCGCATCTTCGACGAGAACGACCGGGCCGGCGCGGCGAACCGCGCCCTGCTCGACGCTCACGGAGTGCGGTGCGTCAACTTCATGTCGTCGCCCGGCGCGGGCAAGACGACGCTGCTGGCGCGGGCGCTGCGCGAGCTGCGCGACCGCGGGGTCCGCGTCGGGGTGGTCGAGGGCGACATCGAGACCTCCCTCGACGCGGACCGGCTCGAAGGGCTCGGCGCCCAGGTCGTGCTGCTCAACACAGGTGACGGCTTCGGCGGCGAGTGCCACCTCGACGCGCCGATGGTCGCGCAGGCCCTCTCCCGGCTCGACCTCGACGCGCTCGACCTCGTGGTCGTCGAGAACGTCGGCAACCTCGTGTGCCCGGCCGAGTTCGACGTGGGCGCCCACGACCGCACCATGGTCTACGCCATCACCGAGGGGGAGGAGAAGCCGCTGAAGTACCCCGTGATGTTCCGGGCCGTCTCGACCGTCGTCGTCAACAAGATGGATCTCCTGCCGCACCTCGACCTCGACCTCGACCTGTTGCGGCGCAACGTCGCTCAGGTCAACCCCGCCGCCCGTGTGATCGAGGTCAGCGCCCGCACGGGCGACGGGCTGACGGCCTGGTACGACGACCTGACCGCCCACGTCTCACCCGTCCGCTCGCCACTGGGCCCACCGGCCGACTCATCCGTCGGCGCACCAGCCAGCACCGACGCGACCGTCGCCGCCTCGGGGACCTCCTGATGCTGCCGCGCATCGTCCAGCGGGACGGTGAGCCGGGCTTCCACTGGGCCGCGCCCACAGGGGAGCCCCGCGCCCTGGCCGAGCTCGCGGGCCTTCCCGACGCCGAACCCGAGCGGTGGCTGCCGACCCACCTCGAGGCCCTCGACGACAGCCTCATCCTCGTGGCTGGGCGCTTCGGCGAGGTGCTGGGCGGTGGCCGTGGCCCCCGGCCCGACGAGCAGGAGGCGCTGGCGGCGTCGTACCGGGCCATCGACCGCATGGTGCACGACTACGACGAGGCCGACCGGGCGCTCGGCGGGCGCGACGACGTGCGGGCGGGGCAGATCGTCGGCACCGCCGCGCTCATGGGCATCCGGCTGCGGCACGCCGTCGGGATGACCGGGCCCGCGCCCTTCGACGGCGCGCTCGACGACCCGGCGGCGGGGGTGGTCAGCGGCCGGGCCGGGTTGCACCGGGTCGACGAGGCCCGTCCCTGGACGGGTGCCCGGTGGCTCGTGGTCACCGAGGACGACCCGCCGCGCCGGCTGCCGGCGACGCTCGCCATGCTGCTCTTCGACTCCTCGGGGGTCGACAAGGAGGCGAGCCTGACCGAGCACCGCGACGCGCTCTGCTCCGTCACCGAGGCCGTCACCGCCCCGGACGCCGAGCCGCTCGCCGCCTCGGGCGCCGTCGACTGGCTGCTCTTCGACTGGGGGATGGCCCACCGGGAGTCGCCCGACAGCGGGGCGGTCGAGATCCGCTCGGGCCGGCTCGACGACGCGCGGATGATCGTGCGGGCTGCGGGAGCCTCGACCCGGGTGCGCGCCCGGTTCGACCTCGGGCTGCTGGCGGTGCCCGTCGGCTGAGTCCGGGCGTCGGGTGGTCATCACGAATCGGTTGGGGTCGGCACCGCCGGTCGGCCCACCTCTCGCCTGTGGGGCAGCCTGGGCGCCTACCCTCGGGAGATGCCCGAGCCCGAGCAGCCGCTGACCGGTGGCTCGCAGACCCCGGGGGTCGTGCGGGTCGGCGACACCGTACGACGCCCCGCGCACTCCCGGTCAGCGCAGACGCAGGCGCTGCTGCGGCACCTCGAGCGGGTCGGCTTCACCGGGGCCCCGCGGGCCCTGGGGTTCGACGCGCAGGGCCGCGAGGTGCTGGGCTGGGTCGACGGGGAGGTGGGCGGGAGGCCGCCGTACGACCTGGCCGACGGGTGCCTCGTGGCCGCTGCCCGCCTGCTGCTCGACTACCACGATGCCGCTGCGAGCTCGTCCTGGTGCGGTGAGCAGGAGACGGTCTGCCACGGCGACCTCGGGCCCCACAACACGGTGTTCCGCGACGGACTGCCGGTCGCCTTCCTCGACTGGGACCACAACGTACGGCCCGGCCAGCGGGCGGTCGACTTCGCCGATGCCGTGTGGGGCTTCGCCGACCTCACCCAGCCCACGGTCCCGTTGCCGGAGCAGGCCCGTCGGGTCGCGCTGATGTGCTCGGCCTACCCCGGGATGACACCGGGTGTCGTCGTGGAGGAGCTGCTGGCGCAGTTCCACCGGGCCCGGGACAACCACGTGGCGGCGGGCCGCGAGCGCGCCGTCGCCGTCATGGACCGGCTGGTGACGTGGACCGAGCGGCACCGGGACGAGCTGGGTCGGTACCGACCAACCGGTGCACCTTGTCGAGGGTGATCGGCAGGTCGGTGACGCGCACCCCGGTGGCGTCGAAGACGGCGTTCGCCACCGCAGCCCCGACCCCCGTGATCCCGACCTCGCCGGCCCCGACGACCCCGAGCGGCATCGTCGGGTCGGGGTCGTCGAGCACGTGCACCTCCATGGGTGGGACGTCGGCGTGCGACGGCACGTGGTAGTCGGCCAGACCCGGGCCGACGACGCGGCCGGTGCGCCCGTCGATGACGGCCTCCTCCGTGAGCGCCAGCCCGAGGCCCATCACGATGCCACCGCGCAGCTGGCTGGTCACCAGCCGGGGGTTCAGCGCCCGGCCGACGTCGAAGGCGGCGACCCAGCGGGCCACCCTGACCTCGCCGGTGTCGGGGTCGACCCGCACCTCGCAGAAGTGCGCGCCCGACGCGGCCCGGACGAAGCGCCGGCTATCGCGCACGAAGCGCGCGACGAACGCGACCGACTGGGCGCGGGCCCGCAGGCCGGAGTCGGCACCGACCGCCACCTCGACCGGCTTCCCCGTACGCGCCACCGTCTCGGCGAGCGACTCGCCGGCGCGGGGACCGAGCCGGCCCACGGCATGTCGCACCTTCTCGGCCGCGCGCAGCGTCGCGCTGACGATGCTCGCCGACTGGGCTGACCCCCCGGCCCCGGGCGAGATCGGCAGGTCGCTGTCGCCGTACGCCATCTGCACCGCGTCGAGCGGCAGCCCGAGGGCGTCGGCGACGACCTGGGCGTGCACGGTGGCGGTGCCCATACCCATCTCCTGCGCCCCACAGCGCAGCAGCGCGGTGCCGTCGGGTCGCAGGGCGAGGGTGACGTTGGCGTCGAAGAGCCACGCCGGGTGGAAGGCGAGCGCCATGCCGTGCCCGACGAGGTGACCGTCGACGAGGGTACCCCCGCGGCTGCGCCCGCTCCAGCCGTACGACGCCGCCCCGAGGTCGAGCACCTCGCGAACCCGCTTGTGCGAGAACGCCGTTCCGTGCGAGGTCCGGTCCGAGTCGTTGCGCCGGCGCAGCTCGACGGGGTCGAGGCCCAGCTCGTGGGCGAGCTGGTCCATCGCCGACTCCAGCCCGAAGGAGCCGGTGGACTCACCGGGCGCCCGCATGAAGGTGTTGGGCAGCAGGTCGAGCTCGACGGTGCTGGTGGCGAGCCGCACGGCCGGAGCGGCATACAGGTCGCCGGAGGCCGAGACCACCTGCTCGGGCCCGCCGCCGGTGGGGGAGGTGCGCAGCACGGCCTCGTGGACGACGGCAGTGAGCCGACCGTCGCGGTCGGCGCCCAGAGCGACCCGCTGGCGGGTGGGGGTGCGCCCGCCGACCGTCCTGGTCACGGCCTCGCGGCTCAGCGAGAGCCGCACCGGTCGTCCGGCGACGCGCGCGGCCATGACCGCGAGCAGCGTCCCGGCCCAGACCGATCCCTTCCCCCCGAACCCGCCTCCGACGTACGGCGAGACGACCCGCACGGCCGCGACGGGCACCCCGAACCGCAGGGCGAGGTGCTTGCGGAACCAGTCGATGTTCTGCGTCGCGTCCCAGACCGTCAGCCGGTCACCGTCCCAGCTGGCCGTCGTGGCGTGCGGCTCCATGGCCTGGTGCGCGTGCTGCGGAGTGGTGAAGTGCAGGTCGACGGTGACCGGTGCGGCGGCCAGCGCCGCGTCGGCGTCGCCGTGGCTGGCGGTCATCGTCGGCATCCCGAGCGACTGCTTCACTGGTTGCGCGGTAGCGAGGGAGGCGTCGAGGTCGGTGCGAGCGGGCATGGGAGAGTAGTCGACCCGGACGAGGGAGGCGGCCCACTGCGCCGCCTCGAGGGTCTCGGCGACGACGACGGCGACGGGCTGTCCGTCGTGGTGGACCTCGTCGGTGTTGAGGTAGGCGACCCTCGATCCGGCGACGCGGGTGCTGAGGTCGAGCACGCTCTCCTTCGCCGGGGCCGGCTTCAGCGTCGGCGCGGTGAGGTGCGTGATGACGTGCAGGACGCCCGGGTGCGCTTCGGCGGCCGCGGTGTCGACGGCCGTGATCCGCGCCCGGGGGTGGGGGGCGAGCACGAGCCAGCCGTGGGCGAGGTCGGGCACCTGCCACTCGGCGGAGTACGTCGCCGCGCCGGTCACCTTGGCCGTGCCGTCCCGCCGCTCGACCGGGCGGCCCACCCAGGGGCCGGTGCCGGGGTCGGCAGCAGGGGTCGCGCGCGTCGGCGCCAGAGCCGTCTCGGTGGTCGACTCGGTGGTCGACTCGGTGGTCGTCAGGGTGGTCATCAGGGTGGTCGTGCCCGTGTTCATGCCGTCACCTCGAGGTCGCGCAGGGTGCTGAGGTCGCGCAATACGGCCGTCACCGTGCGTCGCGTGAGGTCGACCTTGAACGCGTTGTCGGGCAACGTGACTGCGTGGGCGAGCTCGGCGGTCGCGGCGTCCGAGAACGCCTGCTCGGTGGCCTCGGCGCCAAGCAGGTGCGCCTCGGCGACTCGGGCCCGCCACGGCACCGTACCGACGCCGCCGAGGGCGAGGCGGATGGTGCTGACCCGACCGTCGCGCGTCTCGAGGACGGCGGCGACCGACACCAGCGCGAAGGCGTACGAAGCCCGGTCGCGGACCTTGCGGTAGGCCTGGGCACCCGGCGGCGGTGGGGGGAGGAGGACGGCGGTCACGAGCTCGTCGCGGGCGGCCACCGTCTCGACGTCGGGCGTCTCGCCGGGGAGACGGTGGAAGGTGGTGAGGCCCACCTCGCGGGTGCCGGCAGGGCCGGTCAGCTCGACCCGGGCGCCGAGTGCGACGAGGGCGACCGCGAGGTCGGAGGGGTGCGTGGCCACGCAGTGCTCGCTGGTGCCGAGGACCGCTGTGGAGCGGGCGAACCCCCCGGCCGCCGCACAGCCCGCCCCGGGGTCGCGCTTGTTGCAGGGGGCGGCGAGGTCGGTGAAGTAGGGGCAGCGGGTGCGCTGGTGCAGGTTGCCCCCGACCGTCGCCATGTTGCGCAGCTGGCCCGATGCTCCCGAGAGGACGGCGCGCGCGAGGAGCGGGTAGCGGCGTCGGACGAGCGGGTCGTCGGCGAGGTCGCTGTTGCGGGTGGTCGCGCCGACGCGGAGGCCGCCGTCCGGAGTGGCCTCGACACCCGCCAGCGGCAGGTGAGTGGTGTCGACGAGCAGGTCGGGCACCACGACGCCGACCCGCACGAGATCGACGAGGTTGGTGCCACCGCCGAGGTACCGGGCGGACGGGTCGGCGGCGACCAGCGCGATGGCCTGGGCCACCGTCTTCGGACGGGCGTAGTCGACGGGCCTCATACGGTCACCGGCTCGGGGTGCGTCCCGGCGTCGGACCCGCCGGCAACCGCGGTGATGGCGTCGACGATGCCGTGGTGGGCGCCGCACCGGCAGAGGTTGCCACTCATCCGCTCGCGGATCTCGTCGGCGGTGAGGTCGGGAGCGACGGCCACGTCAGCGGTGACGACGCTGGCCGTCCCGCGGCCGTGCTCGGCGAGCAGACCGACCGCCGAGCAGAGCTGGCCGGGCGTGCAGTAGCCGCACTGGAGGGCGTCGTACTCGACGAAGGCGCGCTGGAGGGGGTGCCCGGTGAGCCCCTCGACGGTCGTCACCTCGGCGCCCTCGGCCTGGGCGGCGAGAGTGAGGCAGCCGAGCACCCGGCGCCCGTCGACGAGCACGGTGCAGGCGCCGCAGGCACCGGCGTTGCAGCCCTTCTTCGTCCCGGTCAGGTGCAGGTGCTCGCGCAGCGCGTCGAGCAGGCTGGTGCGGGGCTCGAGCTCGAGGACGGCGTCGACGCCGTTGACGTGCAGGCGCAGCGGTCGGGCGGGGGGCAGGGTGCGGGGGTCCATCGGAGCTCCGGGTCGGTCGGGTCGGTCGGGTCGGTCGGGTCGGTCGGTTAACGCAACGACGTTCTCTTGCTGTCGGGATAAGGTAACGCAACAGCGTTGCGATCGACAAGGGGAGCGGAGGACGCGGATGACAACCCGCCAGACCGGCTTCACCCGGGCCCGCAGCCCCGAGCAGAAGGCACAGCGGCGCGAGGACATCCTCGCCGCGGCCAAGCGGCTCGCCGCCCTCCACGGGGTGCCGGCCGTCACCCTCGGTGACCTCGCCGACGAGGTGGGTCTGGCCAAGTCCAACGTCGTGCGCTACTTCGGCACGCGCGAGGAGATCTTCGTCGAGCTGTGCATCGACGAGTCGCTCGTCCTGCGTGACTCGCTCGTGGAGCGGCTCGACGGTGTGCGGTGCGAGGAGGTCCCGGGGGTCCTCGTCGACGCGGTCGCCGGGGCGCCCGTCTTCTGCGAGGTGGTCGGCCTGCTGCCCACGCACCTCGAGCACAACGTGTCGTACGACGCGGCGCTGCGGCTCAAGGTGACGACGACGGCGGTCCTCGACGACCTGCGCACGGCGCTCGTGCGAGCGGTCCCGGGGCTCGACCCGGTCGACGCCGCCCGGATCCTCGGGGCCGTCACGCTGCTGGCGAGTGGGCTGTGGGCCACCGCCCGACCCTCCCGGGTGGTGCGCGAGGTCTACGCGGCCCGGCCGGAGCTGGGCCCTGCGCCCGCCGGCGCCGAGGCGTCGGTGCGCGAGCAGCTCGAGCCGGTGGTCGCCGCGATGGTGCGCGGCTTCGTCCGGCGCTGAGACGCCAACGTGCTCGGCTGCCGGGATATTTCCCCGCGTCTTGCGAGGTGGGCGTAGATGACGGACGGGCGCTCGCGGCATACGGTGGTCTGATGACTTCCGTCCCCACCATTGCCCTGAAGACCCCCACCGGCACCCTCGACATCCCGCAGCTCGGCTTCGGCGTGTGGCAGGTCGACACCGGCGACGCCGTGCCCGCCGTCACCGAGGCCCTCAAGGTCGGCTACCGCCACGTCGACACCGCCGCCGCCTACGAGAACGAGGCCGAGGTCGGCCAGGCGCTCGCCGAGAGCGACGTCGACACGGCCGACGTCTTCGTCACCACCAAGCTGTGGAACGACAAGCAGGGCTTCGACTCGACGCTCGCCGCCTTCGACGAGTCGATGAAGAAGCTGCGCCTCGAGACGCTCGACCTCTACCTCATCCACTGGCCGGTGCCGAAGAAGGACGCCTTCGTCGACACCTGGAAGGCCTTCCAGAAGCTGCGCGACGACGGCCGGATCAAGGCCATCGGCGTCTGCAACTTCCAGGTCCCCCACCTGCAGCGCCTGCTCGACGAGACCGGTGAGCTGCCTGCGATCAACCAGATCGAGCTGCACCCGCACCTGGTGCAGCAGGAGCTGCGCGACTTCCACGCGGCGCACGGCATCGTCACCGAGGACTGGAGCCCCCTGGCGTCCGGCGGCGACGTCCTCACCGACCCGACGATCGGGCAGATCGCCAAGGAGCACGACGTCACCCCCGCCCAGGCGATCCTGCGCTGGCACCTGCAGATCGGCAGCGTCGTCATCCCCAAGTCGGTCACCCCGAGCCGCATCGCCGAGAACTTCGACGTCTTCGGCTTCGAGCTCACCACCGACGAGGTCACGGCCATCACCGCCCTCGACAAGCACTTCCGCACCGGGCCGGACCCCGACGAGTTCAACCTCGGCGCCTGACCCTCCCTCGCCTTCCGAACACGAGAAACCCGCCGTTCCGTCGCCCCAGAGGGCTCGGAACGGCGGGTTTCTCGTGTTCGGAAGGCGGGAGGGGCGGCTTAGGCTGCAGGGCATGGCCAACCAGCGGGAGATCGAGCCGGGCGTGCAGCGCGACTTCAGCACGAGCCTGTCGTACGGCGACTACCTCGGTCTCGACACGCTGCTGGCGGCGCAGCACCCCCGCAGCGACCCGCCGCAGCACGACGAGCTGCTCTTCATCGTGCAGCACCAGACGTCGGAGCTGTGGCTGAAGCTGCTCCTGCACGAGCTGCGTTCCGCCCGTAGCCTGTTCGCGTCGGACGAGCTCTCACCGGCCCTCAAGCGACTGGCGCGGGTCAAGCGGGTCCTCGAGGTGCTCACCGACCAGTGGTCGGTGCTCGCGACCCTCACCCCGAGCGAGTACGCGCAGATCCGGCCCTTCCTCGCCACGAGCAGCGGCTTCCAGTCGTGGCAGTACCGCGCGGTCGAGTTCCTGCTCGGCAACAAGAACGCCGAGATGGTCAAGGTCTTCGACCACGACCCGCCGGCGCACGCGCTGCTCACCGAGCTGCTCCACGCGCCGAGCCTGTACGACGAGTTCCTCGCGCACCTCGCGCGCCGGGGGCACTCCATACCGGCTGGGGTGCTGACGCGGGACCGGGCCCTGCCCCACGTCCTCGACGAGGAGCTGGTGGACGTCTTCGGGGTCGTCTACGCCGACCCGGCCGCGCACTGGGGGGTCTACGAGGCGTGCGAGGAGCTCGTCGACGTCGAGGATTTGTTGCAGCAGTGGCGTTTTCGCCACCTGCAGGTGGTGCAGCGCACGATCGGCCACCAGCGCGGCACCGGCGGCAGCAGCGGCGTCGACTTCCTGCGCCGCGCGCTCGACCTCACCTTCTTCCCCGAGCTCTACGCCGTCCGCTCCCGCATCGGCGCCTGACCCCCTGACCCCCTCCCGCCTTCCGAACAAGGAAAACCCGTCGTTCTGGGGGCTCCCTGGGCCCCAGAACGACGGGTTTCCCTTGTTCGGAAGGCGAGGGCAGGGGTGGCGCCAGGGTCAGGCCCGGTCGCGGTCCCGGTCCCGGTCTTGCTGCAGGAGGTGCTGCACCGTCCACCGGCCGATCTTCAGGCCCTGGGCGGTGCCCAGCTCGGTGGCGTAGCGGAAGTGGAAGCCGATCCAGATCCGAGAGTGGGCGTTCTCCTGCGCTGCCGTGGTGAACGAGGTGAAGTGGTGCAGGATCGGGCGGGCGGAGCCGCAGGTCCCGGCACCGTTGGTACCACGAGATGGTCGGCTGCCGGTCCCTCAACCAGACCAACTACTGCAACCGCGAGATCGACGCCCTGGCCGGGCGGGCCGAGGCCCTGGCCCGCACGGACCCGACCGGGAGCCTGCGGGCCTGGTCGGAGGTCGACCGACGGCTTCGTCGACGACGCCGCGTTCGTGGCCGTCCGCAACCGCAGCGCGACCATGGTCGTGTCGCCCAGTGTCGGCAACTACCTGTCACGACCGGTCTTCGGCACCTATTTCGCCCAGCTCTGGGTCCGCTGACCCCCCCGCCCGCTGCCCGAACCCCGGCGCCCCCCGCCGCCCCCGCCCCCGCCCCCGCCCTCACCTTCCAGACAAGGGAAACTCTTCATCCGAGAGCCGGCGAGCTCTCGAAACGAAGGGTTTCCCTTGTCTGGAACGCGGTCAGGGGGTGTGGCTGGCCGCGGCGGACTTCACGCGCACCTGCCGCTTGATGCGGCTGAGCATCGCGACCATGCCGCGCAGGCGCAGCGGCGACACCGCCTCGGCGAGCCCGAAGCGGTATGGAGCGTCGTCCGGTACGGCGAGCACCTCGGCGGCGGTCAGGCCGTCGAGACCCTCGTGGAGGATGCCGGCGAAGCCGCGGGTGGTCGGGGCCTCGGGCGGCGCCTGGAAGAACAGCGACACCACGCGCTCGTCGTCGGAGGCGTCGTCGTCGACGTCACCCACCTCCACGACGAGGAAGAGCGGCGACTGGCACTCGTCGACCCTCTCGAGCTTGTCGGGATGGCCGGTGTAGCGCTCGGGCAGGTCGGGCAGACCGTCGCTGAACTCCAACAGCAGCTGGAGGCGGTCGCGAGCCGTGACGGCGCCGAAGTCCTCGGCGATCTCGGCGAGCGCCGTTGGCAGCGGTGCCTGCTCACTGGTCTGGCTCATGCCCGACTCACTTCTCGACCGGCACGCGCACGGCGTTGCCCCACTCGGTCCACGAGCCGTCGTAGTTGCGCACGTGCGGGAAGCCGAGCAGGTGCGTCAGGACGAACCAGGTGTGGGACGAGCGCTCGCCGATGCGGCAGTAGGCGACGACCTCGTCGTCGGGGCGCAGGCCCTGCTCGTCCTGGTAGAGCGCCTCGAGCTCGGCGCGGGACCGGAACGTCCCGTCCTCGTTCGCGGCCTTCGCCCACGGGACCGACTTCGCACCGGGGATGTGGCCGGCGCGCATCGCCCCCTCCTGCGGGTAGTCGGGCATGTGCAGCAGCTCGCCGGAGAACTCCCCGGGCGACCTCACGTCGACCAGCGGCTGACCGAGGTGGGCCAGCACGTCGTCCTTGAAGGCGCGGATCGGCGCGTCGTCGCGCTCGACGACCGGGTAGGTGACCGCCGTCGGCGTCGGCACGTCTCGCGTCGTCTCGCGACCCTCGGCCACCCACTTCGCGCGGCCTCCGTCGAGCAGCCGGACGTCGTCGTGGCCGAAGAGGGTGAAGACCCACAGGGCGTAGGCCGCCCACCAGTTGCTCTTGTCTCCGTAGATGACCACGGTGGTGTCGCGGCCGATGCCGCGCTCGCCAAGGACCCTGGCGAACTGCTCGCCGTCGACGTAGTCGCGCACCAGGTCGTCGTTGAGGTCGGTGTGCCAGTCGACCTTCAGCGCCCCCGGGATGTGGCCGGTGTCGTAGAGGAGCACGTCCTCATCCGACTCCAGCACGACGATGCCGCCGGGGGAGCCGACCGCGCCGTCGGCGATCTGCGAGGCGAGCCAGTCGGTCGTCACCAGGCGCTCGGGGTGGGCGTACTGCGCGATCTTGGGGTCGCTGGCGGCGATGCTCATGTGCGTGTCACCTTCGGGGGGTCAGGGGTGTCGTCCAGGTGGTCAGGACCAAGCCTCGCACGCCGGTCGCCGGCGCCCGCAGTGGCTCTTGCACCGGGCAACGCCGCTCGACGGCCACGTATGCCGGGTCGGGCGCACCTCGGCCCCGCACCGCCGCGTCGGGGCGGGCAAAAGAACCGGTGCCCAGGGCTGTCCGACCACCCTCCATCAGGGCTAGCGTCGTTACTGCTCGTTCCCGCTGTCTCGTTCCCGCTGCCTCGCCGAGGAGTCTTATGACCGGTCGCACCCGCCGTTCGGTGCTCACCACGGCGGCCTCGGGCGCTGCCGTGGCGGCGGCCGCGCTGGGGGCTGCTGCGCCGGCGTCGGCGGCGAATACCACCGGCCCACTGCTGCTCTCCCTCGCCGGCGCCGGTCTGCGCCGGCTCGACGTCCGACCGGCGACCGTCCCCGGAGCGGTCCCCCACCCGGCCCCCGCCGCGCTCCCGCGGGCCGGCGACCGCTGCCTGGTCACGGGCACCGTGACCCTCACGGGTGCCCACGCCGCAGCCGTCGGCACCTTCCACGCCGACGTCGTGCTGCTCGTGGACCACGGGCGCAATCCCGACCGCGGCACCGCGGTGACCTTCGAGCAGCACCTGCTCACGTTGCCGGAGGGCACCATCGCGGCAACGGGCACCCTCGACCGCCAGGGTCGCGGCACCCTGGCCGTCGTGGGCGGCACCGGGGTCTGGGCCGGTGCCCGGGGCACGTGCACCGTTGAGCAGCACCGCCTCGACCTCGGCGGCGACGGTCGGGCCAACTTCCACCTCTCCCTCGACCGGTAAGGACGCACCGTGGCCGTGACCATGATCCTGAAGCTGACGGGGATCCCCGGCGGGTCGACGACGACCCCGGGGGCCATCGACGTCCTCGCCTTCTCCTGGGGCGCGTCCTCGCCGTCGTCCGCCGTGGGCGGAGCCGGGAAACCGAGTGTCTCGGACCTCAACCTCACGGCCTACGTCGACGTCGCCACCGCCACGATCACCCAGAAGCTGCTGGCCGGGTCGGCGATCTCGAAGGCGGTCCTCACGGTCGTCCCCTCGACCCCCGGCCAGCCCACCGACACCTACACCATGACCACCGTCTTCGTGAGCTCGGTCAGCCTCGGCGGCTCCGGGGGGGAGGACCGCCTCACCGTCAACTACTCGTTCGACTTCGGGCAGCTCGACTTCCTGCTCGTGGGAAAGCGCGTCACCTGGAACCTCGTCACCAACACCCCCTGAGCCGGTCACCCGGCCCGCCGTACGACGACTCGGGGCGTCCGCTGTGCGGCGGGAGGGTCAGCGCAGGTTCCCCGTGTGCCCCAGGGAGAAGCGGCCCGGCTGGGGCCACACCAGCAGCCCGTGCGGGCCGGCGTCGACCGGGATCTGGTGGGTCACGGCGCCGGTCGTCGTGTCGAACACGTAGACCACCGAGCTGTAGCGCCCTGAGAGCCACAGCTCCCTGCCGTCGGCGGAGACGCTGCCCATGTCGGGCGAGCCGCCGCCGGGGATGCGCCAGAGCGCCTTCGGGGCGAGTGTCGCCGCGTCGAGCACGGAGACGGTGCCCTCGTCGCGGTTGGACACGTAGACCTCGGTCGCGTCACGGGAGAAGTAGATGCCGTGGGCGCCCTTGCCGGTGGGGACGAAGCGGGTGACGGTGAAGGTCTTCGCGTCGATGACCCAGACCCCGTTGCGCAGCATGTCGGCAGCAATGAAGTGCTTGCCGTCGGGGGCGAGCCGCACGTCCTGGGGCATGGACGAGGCGCCGGGTCGCAGGAAGCCGGCGGGCCCACCCATCGACCGGGCCATGGCGGCGTCGGTCGGGCCCGGGGTGGCGACGGAGTTGAGGTCGATCGTCTTCACCACGTGGGTGAGGGCGGGGTCGATGACCACGAGCACCCCGGAGAACTCGCAGCTGGCCACCATCGTGCGCAGGTCGGCCGTGAAGTCGCCGTGGTTGACGCCGTAGCAGTCGACGGGCACGTTGCGCACGGGCGCCATCGTGTGGGCGTCGCGGATCTCCAGCGCCCTCGCCCGCTCGGCCATGACGATCGCGTACCTCCCGTTGGGTGAGAAGTAGAGGTTGTAGGGGTCGAAGACGTCGACGGGCGAGCCGAGCTTCCCGGTCCTCGGGTCGATCGGCGTCATGATGTTGCCGGTGTCGCTGTTGACCCACAGCGTGGTGAGGTCGTGCGAGGGCACGACGTGCTCCGGTGAGCGAGCCACGGGGTAGCGGGCGATGACCTGGTAGGTGCGCGGGTCGATCACCTGCACCGTGCCGGCCACCTGGCTCGGCACGTAGACGAGCGCGCGGGCCGAGAGGGCGGCTCCGGTGAGCATTCCGGCCCGGTCCGCTGCATACGGCAGGGGGGTGGACGGGGTCGTCGGCGCGGTGCTGGTGACAGGAGCCGGTGCCGCGGTCGGCAGGGTGGTCGTCGGCCCGAGGGCCGGTGCGGCCGCCGTCGACCCGCCCTGGCAGGCGGTGACTGAGAGCGTCACGAGGCAGGCCAGGCCCCATACCGTATGGCGCCGCCGCGCAGCTGCCGTCCTCACGCCGCCCCACCGAGCAGCTCGGTCACCGTGACCGCCCGGAGCCCGCGGGTGGCGAGCACGTCGAGCACCCGGGGCAGCGCCGTGAGGGTGCCCGGGTGGCCGAGGTGGAGGCTCACGATCGCTCCGGGGTGCAGCGCCTCCGTGACCGTCGACACGACCGCGTCGGCACCGGGGTCGGTGTAGTCGAGCGAGTCGAGGTCGTAGGAGATGCAGCGGTGGTAACCGGCTGATGCGGCAGCGGCGCGGATGGTCGCGGTGCTGGTCGGGGTACCCGACGGGCGGAAGAGCAGCCCGGGGGCGCCGATCGCCGCGCCCACCGCGTCGGCGCCGCGGCGCACCTCGTCGGTGGCGGCCGCGAGGCCGAGCCGGGTGAGCACGGGGTGGCTCCAGGTGTGGTTGCCCAGCGCGTGGCCCGCGGCGACGATCTCGCGGCCCAGGGACGGTGTGGCGCTCAGCCAGGTGCCGACGGCGAAGACGGTGACCCGGGCCCCCCGGGCGTGCAGGACGTCGAGGACGGCGTGGGTCGTGGCCACGTCGCCGGCGCCGTGGAAGGTGAGCGCGACGCCGGTGCCCGTCGACGGCCCCGAGCGGATGTCGGGGCCGGGGGTGAGGAGCGCCGCCGGTGCTGCGGCCGTGACGGGCGCGGTCGGTGTCGCCGTGGTCGCGGGCGAGAGCGACGCTGGTGTCGCGCCGGACGAGGGCGCTGCAGCCGTGCCGCGGGTGGTGGTCGTGGCGCCCGCCGAGGTGCGACCCTGCCCACCGTCCGCGGTACAGGCGCCCACGGCGAGGGCCGCCCCGGCCGCCAGCCCGGAGACCACCGTACGGCGGGTCACGTCGCGGTCACGGGGGTTCACGCGTCGAGCATCGCACCCGAGTCGCCCAGATCAGGGTGGCCGGGGAAGTGCTCGCCAGGTTGCCAGCAAGTTCACGGGTGACCGCGGCCTCGCGTCCTCAGCCCAGGCGCCCGAGGTCCTCGCGGCACCGCACCTCGAAGGTCTTCAGCTCCGCGAGGGCCTCGTCGAGGTCGCGCCGGCGTTGCTCGAGGTCGGCGCGCCGGTCGTCGATCTGGGCGAGGACGTACTCCAGCTGCGAGCGGCGGCCGCGGGGGGCGTCGTACAGGTCGATGATCGTCCGGATCTGCTCGAGCGGGAAGCCGAGCCGCTTGCCCCGCAGGATGAGCGCCAGGCGCGTGCGGTCGCGGCGGCGGTAGACCCGCTGGGTGCCGCGGCGCTCGGGGGTGAGCAGGCCGAGGTCCTCGTAGTGGCGGACCGTGCGATGGGTGACGTCGAAGTCGTCGGCGACCTGCGCGATGGTCCAGGTCTCCTCGCTGGTACGGCGCGCAGGGGTCGCCGCGGGCGGGGTCATCGCCGCGGGCGGGGTCATCGCCGCGGGCTGGGTCAGGCGTGCGGTGGTGGTGCCCGGACTTGTCATGTCGGCGATTCTGCTTTACGTTTACGTCAACGTCAAGTCACACCACAGCCGGCGACACCGGCGCGAGGCAGGGAGTGCGAGCACACGATGTTCGAGCTGAGCAAGGACCACGAGGACTTCCGTGCGGTCGTGCGCGAGTTCGCCGAAGCCGAGGTCGCACCGCACGTGGGCGACTGGGACCGCGACGCGCACTTCCCCGTCGACCTCGTCCCCAAGATGGGCGACCTCGGGCTCTTCGGCCTCGTCGTGCCGGAGGAGTACGGCGGCTCCGGTGAGGGTGGCGGGGGAGACTTCACCGCCCTCGTCGTGGCGATCGAGGAGCTCGGCCGCGTCGACCAGTCGATCGGCATCACGCTGTCGGCGGGCGTCGGCCTCGGCATCAACCCGATCCTCAGCTACGGCTCCGAGGAGCAGAAGCAGCGCTGGCTGCCCGACCTCGTCGCCGGCCGCACCCTCGCGGGCTTCGGGCTCACCGAGCCGGGCGCCGGCTCCGACGCGGGAGCTCCGCGCACCCGGGCCGTGCGGGACGGCGATGAGTGGGTCCTCAACGGTGCCAAGGCGTTCATCACCAACTCGGGCACCGAGATCACCTCCGTCGTCACGGTCACCGCCCGCACGGGGGAGAACCCCGACGGGTCTCCGCAGGTCTCCGCGGTCCTGGTGCCGGCGGGGACGCCCGGCTTCGTCGTCGAGCCGCCGTACCGCAAGCTGGGCTGGCACATCAGCGACACCCACGGCCTGACCTTCGACGACTGCCGCGTCCCGGCCGACCACCTGCTCGGCGAGCCGGGGCAGGGCTACCGGCAGTTCCTCAAGACCCTCGACGACGGCCGGATCGCGATCAGCGCGCTCGCCCTCGGGTGCGCCCGCGCCTGTCTCGAGCTCGCCACCGACTACGCCGGCACGCGACAGGCCTTCGGCCGTCCGATCGGCGCCAACCAGGGCGTCGCCTTCCCGCTCGCCGACCTCGCCGTCGACGTCGAGGCGGCCCGGCTGCTCACCTACAAGGCGGCCTGGCTCAAGGACGAGCTCCACGCCGGCCGCCGCTCGGTCGCCGAGGTCAAGCAGGCGGCGAGCCTGGCCAAGCTGCACTCCACCGAGGCGGCCGTACGGGCCACCCGCGTCGCCACGCAGGTCTTCGGCGGCAACGGCTTCATGGAGGAGTACCCCGTCGCGCGGTTCTACCGCGACGCCAAGATCCTCGAGATCGGCGAGGGCACCTCCGAGGTGCAGCGCATGCTCATCGCCCGCGGCCTCGGGCTGACGGCGTGAGCGCCGCGCCGCCCCCAGCCGGGATGCCGGGTGGTGCCGACCCGCGGGTCGGCGCGGTCCGCGAGCGGTTCGCCGCCGCGTACGAGGCCTCGGCGAAGCCGAGCGACGCGGCTCGGGCCAAGCTCGACAAGCAGGGCAAGATCGCCGTACGGGAGAGGGTCGACCTGCTGCTCGACGACGGCTCGTTCGTCGAGGACGGGCGCTACGCCAACAGCCGCAGCCCGGGCCTGCCCGCCGACGGCGTCGTCACCGGCCGGGGCACGGTCGACGGCCGCCCGGTGATCGTCATCGCCAACGACCCCACCGTCAAGGCCGGGTCGTGGGGGGCGCGCACGGTGGAGAAGATCGTGCGGGCCACCGAGATGGCGCTGCGCGAGGAGCTGCCGGTCTTCTGGTTCGTCGACTCCGCCGGGGCGCGGATCACCGACCAGGTCGAGATGTTCCCCGGCCGCCGCGGCGCGGGACACATCTTCCACAACCAGGTCGCCCTGTCGGGACGGGTCCCGCAGATCTGCTGCCTCTTCGGGCCCAGCGCGGCCGGCGGCGCCTACATTCCGAGCTTCACCGACATCGTCATCATGGTCGAGGGCAACGCGTCGATGTACCTCGGCAGCCCCCGGATGGCGCAGATGGTGGTCGGCGAGACGGTCTCGCTCGAGGAGATGGGCGGCGCACGGATGCACTGCACCGTCTCCGGCTGCGGAGACCTGCTGGCGCAGGACGACGTCGAGGCCATCGAGCTGGCCAAGCTGTACTTCTCCTACCTGCCGTCGACGTGGCGCGAGGCACCGCCGTCGTACGGCGCGGAGGAGCCCGCGACGGCGCTGACCCGCGAGGTCGTGCCCGAGCGCGAGTCGGTGCCCTTCGACGTGCACGAGGTCGTCGACGGGCTCGTCGACGACGGGTCCTTCTTCGAGATCAAGCCGCTCTTCGCGCCCGAGCTCGTCATCGGCCTCGGTCGCATGCGGGGCGAGAGCGTCGGCATCGTCGCCAACAACTCGATGGTCAAGGGCGGCGTGCTCTTCACCGACAGCGCCGACAAGGCCACCCGCTTCATCTGGCTGTGCGACGCCTTCAACATCCCGCTGGTCTACCTCTGCGACGTGCCGGGCTTCATGATCGGCACCGAGGTCGAGCGCCAGGGCATCATCCGGCACGGGGCCAAGATGGTCTCGGCCGTCGCGTCGGCGACCGTGCCGCAGTTCTGCGTCGTCGTGCGCAAGGCGTATGGCGCCGGTCTCTACGCCATGGGCGGGCCCGGTTTCATGCCCGACGCGACCATCGCCCTGCCGACAGCGCGGATCGCCGTGATGGGTCCCGAGGCCGCGGTCAACGCCGTCTACGCCAACAAGATCGCCGAGGTCGAGGCGGCGCAGGGCGCCGACGCGCGCGACGAGTTCGTCGCCGTCAAGCGCCGGGAGTACGAGGAGGACGTCGACCTCGAGCGTCTCGTCGCCGACCTCGTCGTCGACCAGGTCGTCGAGGCCGAGGAGCTGCGCGAGGAGCTGTTGCGGCGGCTGAAGTACGCCGCCGGACGCGACCGCACCTTCTCCGACAAGCGACGCGCGGTCACACCGGTCTGACCGCGGCCCTCCGGCACCGTAATCTGGGGGGAGCGGTCGAGCCGGGGGCCGCTTGCCCGTCCTGTCAGGAGCTCGCCATCGCCACCGCCACCACCAGCACGCTCGGTCGGGTCACCGACCGGCTGCCGCGACCCGTGCAGGCCGGGGTGCGGGCGTTCCGGCGCGTCACCCCCGGCCCCACCCTGACGCCGGCCCCCACCGTCGCCGCGCTCGAGGACGACCAACCGTGGTGGCGACGCTTCGGGGTGTGGTTCCCGCTCGCCGTGTGGGTGGCGACCCGACTCACCACCGTGCTCATCGGGGTCGTCCTGCAACGCAGCGAGATCTCCCTGCCGGCCTCCAACGGCATCCTGCGCATCATGTTCCCGGTGCCCACCGCGCCGGGCTACTGGACCGTCATGAGCAACTGGGACGGGCAGTGGTACCAGCAGATCGCGACCCACGGCTACCCCCAGGTGCTGCCGCGCACCGACGACGGCCTGGTCGACATGAGCGCGTGGGCGTTCTACCCCGTCTACCCCGGCATCGTCGCCGGCGTCATGCACGTCACCGGACTGTCGTTCGCCGTCGCGGGTGGGCTGGTCAACATGGTCCTCGGGGGCCTGGCGATGGTGCTGCTCTTCCGTCTGGTCGACCGGGCCGTCGGGCGCTGGGAGGCCGTCGTGGCCGTCGTCGGGGTCTGCACCTTCATCTCGGCCCCGATCCTGCAGGCCACGTACACCGAGTCTCTCGCCATCCTCGTCGTCGTGTCACTGCTCATGCTGCTGCGGGCGCGACGCTACTGGTGGGTGGCAGTCGGGCTCGTCGTCCTGGCGCTGAGCCGCAACATCGTCGCCTCGATGGCGCCGGTCATCCTCACCCACCTGGTCGTGCGGTGGCGCACCGAGACCGACGAGACGCTGCCCCGGCGCAGCAAGGTGGGGCTCCTCCTGCTGGCCGGGTGGGCGGGCGCCCTCACGGCGCTGTGGCCGGTCGTCGTCGGGGTCGTCACCCGGGTGCCGACCGCCTACACGCAGACGCTGGCCGCGTGGAAGGTCGGGAGCGACCTCAAGCTCTACTCCTGGTGGACGTACCTCGTGCTGGCCTACGGGTGGGTCGGGCCGGTCTTCGGGATCGTGGCGGTGCTCGTCTTCGCCTGGTTCATGCTCACCCACCGCACCTGGCGCTGGGGGCCGGAGATCTGGGCCTGGGCAGGGGCCTACCCGGCCTACCAGGTGCTCGTGACCAACAGCGGTCCGTCCCGGCTGCGCTACGCCATCCTCGCCTTCCCCTTCACCCTCCTGATCGCCTGGTTCCTCCAGGTGCGGTGGTGGCGCCGGTGGCGGGTGCTGCTGCTGTGCCTGGTCGCGGTGCTGGGGGTGGCCCAGCAGGCGTGGTACGTCGGCAACTACATCGTCGTCAGCCACCTCGACGGCAACGTCTACTTCCCCTGACGCGGCACCTGCACCCGCGCGAGCAGCCCGTCAGCCCGGCAGCCCCGTCAGCGACCGGGCCGACCGACCGCCCGCGACCACGAGGTGAACGAGCGGACCGGAGCGGGCCGAGGCCGCACCAGCCACGGCCACGGGTGCACCTCCACCGGGCGGAGCGCGCGGGCGCGGGTGGCGAACCCGGGCACCGGCGCGTGGGTGACGGCGAGCGACCGGCCGGCGAGCTCGTCGGCCACGCTGCCGCGCCGTACCTCCACCTCGCGACGGGTGGCGAGGTCGCCGAGGGTGTCGGCGAGGAAGACCAGCCGCTTGCCTGACAGTCGCAGGCGGCGCAGCAGCGGCTCGTCGAAGACGAAGACGGCCGGGCGCGAGTCGTCGGCGGCGAGGGCCGGGTCGCCGTCACCGAGAGACTCGGCCGTGAGCCACACCTGCTCGGCCCCGTCGCCCGTCACGGCGTCCGGGCCGGCGGGGATCTCGCCCTTGCCGAGGTCGGGCCCGTCGGCGGGGGCGAGCTCGGTCGTGGGCGGCCAGTCCTGCACGGGGCAGGCGTCGGCGAGCGGGCACTCGCGGCACAGCTGCGGTGCCCGCTTCTCGACCTGCCAGCGGCTGAACCCGTAGGCCTTGCCCGAGCCGGTGCCGACGGTCCACTGCCAGCCGAGGCGGTTCGCCGCGCGGGAGCCGTCCACGAGGTGGGTGAAGAAGCGGTCCTCACCCTCACGCCAGTCCGCGCCGGCGCGGACGGCCCACTGCGAGGCCAGCCACATCCGGGTCTGGTTGACCAGCCAGCCGTCGGTGGTCAGCTCGCGGGTCGTCTCCTGCATGCACCGCATCTCGTCCGGCCAGGGGTCGTCCCACTGCTGCGAGGCCCGCGGCTGCTCGTTGCGCAGCGGGGAGGCCAGGGCCAGGCCGGTGCGCGCGTAGAGGTGCCGCGCGTACTCCTGCCACAGGAGCTCGTCGCGGTAGCGGTCGCGGTCCTTGTACGGCGCGTCGGCCACGGCGTCCCAGGCCTCGCGCAGCGTGACGAGGTTGTGGCGCAGGTAGGGCGACATCCGGCTCGCCCCGCGGGAGCCGACCGGCAGGACGGTGCTCCGTCTCTGCGCATAGCCCGAGACGTCGAGCGCCGCGAGGGCGGCGTCGGCAGCGGCCTGCCCGCCGGTGAACCCGCCCCGGGCGACCCCGTCCGCGCCCTCGAGGGTCAGGTCGCCGAGGTGCTCGGCCACCCAGCGGACGGTCTCGGGGCCCGGAGGAGGCGGGGGAGGCAGGCGCATGCGGTCTGTTGTACCCGCTTCGGGTTGCTCGCTCGCGGGCGGTGCCGACAACGCCCGCGGCCTCCAGCCCCTCGAGCCGCCGGGCTGGTCATCGCGGTCTCCTGCCGGGCGCGCCTCCGTGAGGCAACGAGCTACCTGACCGGATCAGACGGTGAAGCCGTCGACCAGCCTCGTCAGCTCGGCGCTCACCGCGGAGAGCTCGTTGGCCGAGCGCTGTGACTGCACGACTCCTTGGGTCGTCGTCGCGGCGGCTACCGCGAGCCCGGTGATGTTGGTGGCGATCTCGCTGCTGCCGGTGGCGGCCTCCGAGACGCCGCGGCTCATCTCGCCGGTCGTGGCCGTCTGTTGCTCCACCGCCGAGGCGATCGTCGTCTGGTGGTCGTTGATCATGTTGATGACCTCGCTGATCTGAGACATCGCCTCGACCGCGTCGGCGGTGTCGGCCTGGATCGCCTCGATACGCCGGCTGATGTCCTCCGTGGCCCTGGCGGTCCCCTGCGCGAGCTCCTTGACCTCGCTGGCGACGACCGCGAACCCCTTACCGGCCTCCCCGGCGCGAGCAGCCTCGATGGTCGCGTTCAGGGCGAGCAGGTTGGTCTGGGAGGCGATCGAGGTGATCACCTTGACGACCGTGCCGATCGCCGCGCTCGAGGTGCCGAGCTTGGCGATGGTCTCGGTGGTGCGGTGCGCGATGTCGACGGCTGAGTTGGCCACGGCAGAGGCCTCGTCGGCGCTGCGTGAGATCTCCACGATGCTCGCGCCCATCTCCCCCGCGCCCGACGCCACCGACTGCACGTTGCGCGAGACCTCCTCGGCGGCCGAGGAGACCATCATGGCCTGAGCCGACGTCTCTTCGGCCGACGAGGCGATGGCATCGGACGCGCCGGACAGATCCCGACTCGCCCCCCCGAGGGCGACGGCGCTGCGCCCGATCGTCTGGATTGCCGTGCGCATGGCAGCCGTGGCTCGGTTGAGGTCCTGGGCCATCATCCCCAGCTCGTCACGGGACGTCACGTCGGCAGCCTTCGTCAGGTCGCCGCCGGCTACGGACTCCAGCACGGTCGACACCTTGCGCAGCGGGCCGACGATGAGCCGCCCGACGTACCAGGCCAGTGACGCCCCCAGCAGAGTGCCGACGGCGAGCATCAGCAGGACGATCGACCGACCCCGACTGGCTGCGGACGCGGCGTCCAGATCGGCCATCCTGGTCCGGTCGACCTGCTCGTCGCCGACCTTGACCCCCGTGTCCACCACGACCGCGAACAGCCTGTCGCACTCGGCCAGGATCTGCCTGATGTCGGTCTCCCCGCGTCTGCTGGCGGGCAGGATCGTCTGGTCGCGGAAGGTGCGATAGTCCTGCGTGGCCTTCACGTACGCCTGCAGGACGGTGCTGTCCCCGGTGCTGGCCCGCAGCGCCGTGACCTGGGCGTCGAACGTGCGGTCGTACGAGACGATCTGCGCCTCTCGCGCTGGCTTTCCGGCGGCCGGCGCAATGAGGTGCAGCAGCACCCGCTGCCGCATGGACCCGTTGGCGTCCCGGGCCTGGGCGAGGTGCTCGAGAGGGACCGCGCCCTCGGCGTAGATGCTGTGGGCGCTCGACGACAGCGCGCTCATCTCGATGGTGGCGGCAGCGGCCACGGCGGCCGACGCTGTCAGCAGCACAGCCAACAGGATCATGAGCTTGGTGTTGACCCGCCGGTTGTCGAAGAAGGTCGTCATCGGTTGGGCCTCGGAGCCACCGCAAGACTCATCGGTCGTCCTGTTCCTGTGCGTCGTGGTCGGGCTGGGCCCGATGTGGTGGAGACCGCCGAAGGCAGCGTCCCCGCCTCCATCGGCACTCCGACTGCTGAACTGAGGGGTAGTGCTACGTCAGGATCACGGTCCCGTGGCAGTCCCTCCCGGCAGGGGGTGAGGCGTGACAGGGTGTGGAGGAGGCCCGCGGTGTGAGGGCCGCCGAGTGAGAGGGGGTTCCCGGCGTGTGGGCTGCGATCCGCTACCGCCGTGCCCAGGCGGTGGGGCTGGCGCTCCTCTCGGCCCTGATCACCGCGTGCGCGGTGTTCGCGCCGCTCTACGAGCGTGACCTCGAGCAGGCGCTGCTGCGGGAGGGGCTGACGCGGTACTCCCAGGCTGACACCGCGGTGACGCTCGACGCGGTGTCCGTGGACGGCGCCGTGCCCGACCCGGCCCGGATGCGTGAGCTGTTCCCGCGCTCACTGGCCCCGATCTACAGCGCCGGTCGCGAGACGTGGACGGGGCGGGTCACCTACGCGGGGGTGCGCGGCGCGTCGGTGGTGACCGTCCGGGCCGCCCAGGAGACGTGCCGTGGACTGCGCGTCGTGACGGGTGTGTGTCCCACCGACGCCTGGCAGCTGCTCGTCAGCGCCGACGAGGCCCGGGTGCAGCGGTGGCGCCTGGGCGACCACCCGGTCGCGCCCGAGAGCCTGCCGCCGGATACCACCCGAGGCACGTTCCCGCGCCCCTGGACGATCGTGGGCACCTACCAGCAGCTCAGTGACCCCGGATACTGGCTCGGCGCCGGCCTCACGGGCAAGGCCGGCGTCGTGAAGCCTCCCCCGCAGGAGGAGGTGCTGATGGACGACTGGGTCACGCCGGAAACGACCTTCACCACCGACTGGATGGTGGGTCGCCTCGACGTGGGCTACCTCCTCGACGACACCGTCACCCTCGACGACCTGCCGGGGATCACGCCCGCCGTCGCGACGGCATCGGGGCTGGGGCAGCAGGAGACCCCGACCGTCGCGGTCGCGACCCGTATCGAAGACCTCGTCGCCGGCGTCGTCGAGGGCCAGCGCCAAGCGCGTCTCATCGTCCCCCTCGTGATGGGCCAGATCGCCCTCCTGGCGGTCGTGGTGCTGGGTCTGGTGGCTGCGTCGGCCGTCGAGCAGCGCCGGCCCGAGCTCGCGCTGATTCGGCTACGGGGTCATGGCGGCGCGGGTGCCGCCCGGGTCCTCCTCCTCGAGCTCGGCACGGTCGTCGCCCTCGGGGTGCCCGTGGGCTACCTCGCGGCCGTCGTGCTGAGCGAGATCGCCCGCCGGGTGTGGCTCACTCCAGGAGTGGGTTTCGCGCTGCCGGGCAGCACCGTCGTCGCGGCGCTCATCGCTCTCGTCGTCGCCGTCCTCGCGGTCGCGGTCGTCGCCCGCCCCACCGTGCGCGAGCCCATCGCCACCCTGCTGCGCCGGGTCCCGCCGCGGAGCCAGGGGTGGGCCGTCGGGATCACCGATGCCGTCGTCGTGGCCATCGCGGTGGCGGGGGTGGCGTCGATCGTCAGCGGCAACATCTCCGGTCCCCTCGTGCTCGCCACGCCGACCCTGCTCGCGCTCGCCGTCGGCCTGGCCATGGCTCACCTTCTCGTCCCGCTGTCCGCCGCCTACGGTCGCCGCGCGACGCGCAGCGGTCGCGTCGTCGCGTCCCTGACCGCCCTCCAGATCGCCCGCCGGCCCGCCGTACGGCGTGTCATGACCATCATCACCGTCGCCACGGCCATCACGGTCTTCGCGACCGACGCCGTCGTTGTGGGGCAACGCAACCGGGCCGAACGGGCGCAGATCGAGACGGGCGCCGAGCAGGCGCTCGGCACGGACGCGTCCCGGGTCTCCACGCTCGTCGCTGCCCTGCGGGTGGCGGACCCGTCGGGCACCCACGCCACCCCGGTCGTGACCGTCCAGCAGGCCGACCCGTCGGCCCTGACCACCCTCGCCGTCGTGCCGGCGCAGTTCGCGGCGGTCGCGGACTTCCCGCGCGATCGTCAGGCCTTCGACTGGCCGGCCATCTCGAAGACGCTCCCCCCGGAGGCGACGCTCACCGGTGAGCGGGTGTCGGTGACCCTCTCGGACATCGACATCAGCTCGACGTTGGACCCATCGGCCCTGAACCCACCGGTGCCCCGGCCGACCTCGCCGGTGAGGGTGAGCCTCTACCTCTCCCCGCCCGGCGGTGGCGTGTCGTACGGGGTCGACCTGGGCACCATCCCCCTCTCAGCGAGGGGACCGGTCACCCTCGGGGCCTCCGTCTCGTGCGCGAGAGGGTGTCGGCTCACGGGGTTCGACCTGGTGGCCGGTGACGGCTCAGGTCTCGCGCTGTCGGGGCAGGTGACCTTCGGGAACGTCACGATGGACGGGGGGCCCGCCGCCGACCTCGGCGCCGTGTCGGCGTGGGTGCCCTCCGGCAGCCCGGAGGCACCGCCGGAGCAGCTCCAGGACTTCGGCAAGCCGGAGGCGGTCACCGGCACCACCACCTCCGTCGGGATGACCTTCTTCACCGAGCGCACCGCGGCCCGGATCAACACGGCGGCGACCTCCGGCGCGGTGCCCGCGCTCGTCCTCGGCGCGCTCCCTCCCGGGGCCGGGGGCGACACCTTCCCGGCCGCCGGGCTCGACGGGCTGTCGACGCCGATGACGCGGGTGGCGTCGATCCCCTACGCCCCCGGGGGTGGTGAGAGCGAGGCCGTCGTCAACCTCGCCGCGCTCGAGGTGCGCACCGACGAGCTCGCGGGTAGCGGCACGGCCGAGGTCTGGGTCACCGATGCGGCGACGGCCGACCGCGTGCGAGCGGCCTTGCGCAGCGCCGGGATCGGGGTGACCTCGGAGCGCGACCGGGTTGTCGCCCAGGCCCTCTTCGACCACTCCGCGTCGGCGTGGGGTCTCGAGATGGCGTTGGTGGTGGGGGCCGTCGCCCTCCTCGTCGCCGCGCTCGTCATCGTCCTCGTGGCCGCCGCCTCGGCCCGTGCCCGCTCACGCGACTACGCCGCCCTGCGCCTCGCCGGAGTGACGGTCCGCAGCCTGCGCACCGTGAGCTATGTCGAGCAGGTGGTCGTCGTCGTGGCGAGCGTCCTGGCCGGCGCCGTGTGCGGGGTGGTCGGGGCCCGCCTCGCGGTTCCCCTCGTGCCCTTCTTCACGGTGCCGTCGGCCGTGCTGCCCGTCGACACCGCCTTCGCCACGGCGCCGGTGCTCGGGGCCGTGGCCGCGGGCCTGGTCGTCCTGGCCGCCGTGGGGGCGCTGGTCGCCGGGCGCCTCGTGCGCGCTGCCTCGTTCGACCGGGTGAGGGAGCCATGAGCGAACGTCGAGGACTCGCCATCGCCACCCGCGGGCTGGTCCACATCTACCGCTCCGAGGGTCACGACGTCGCCGCCCTCTCCGGGGTGGACCTGTCGGTCCGGGAGGGCGAGATGGTGGGCCTGCTCGGCCCGTCCGGTGCCGGGAAGTCGACTCTCCTCACCCTCTTCGGCGGTCTCCTGCGCCCCAGTGCCGGGTCGATCCGGGTCGGGGCCCTCGACCTCGGCCAGCTCGACGAGGCCGCCCTCGACGACTACCGGGCCGCCCAGGTGGGACTCATCCTCCAGGGCGGCTCCCGCAACCTGCTGCCCTACCTCACCGCTCGACAGAACATCGACTTCGCCCAGAGTGCCGCCCGGTCCGCGGGTCGCGACGTCCCCCCGGTCGCTGACGTGCTCGAGCTGGTCGGGATGCACGGGGCCGCCAACCAGCCGCTGCCGGCGCTCACCCCCGGGCAGCTCCAGCTGACCGCGCTCGGGGTAGCGGTATCCACCTACCCCGGGCTGCTGCTCGGCGACGAACCCACCAGCCAGCTCGACCACGAGGCCCGCGACCGGGTGCTCGACGCCATCCACCACGTCCACGCCGAGGTCGGCACCACCGTGGTCATCGTCACCCACGACGCCGCCGTGGCCGCCCGGCTGCCGCGCACGGTGACCATCCGCGACGGCCGCGTCGGGGGAGAGGGCCACTCCGGCGAGGAGTATGCCGTGGTGTCTGCCGACGGCTCCCTCCCGCTGCCGGCACACGTCCTCGAGGCCTTTCCTGCGGGCACCCTCGTGCGGGTCCACGACGACGACGGTCAGTGGTCGCTGCAGGTCGTGCCGCGGGAGGTGGATGATGCCTGACCGATCCCGGCACCCTGCCCGCTCCCGGCACCCTGACCGTTTCCGGCACTCCGAGGGATTCCGGCCCGTCGCGGAGCCCGACCTCAACGACCGCTCGGCCCGCGTCGTCGCTGCCGGGGTCCGGGTTGTCTACGGCGACGTCGTCGCACTCCACGGCGTCGACCTCGTGGCGGAGCCGGGGCGCCTCGTCGCGGTCACCGGCCCCTCGGGCGCCGGCAAGTCGACGCTGCTGTGGGCGGTCGCCGGCGCGACCCGCCTCGCCGCGGGGGGCATCACCGTCGGCGACGTGCCGATCACCGGCCGGGACGTCGCCGTGCGCTGCGAGGTCGTGCTCATCCCGCAGGGCAACGGGTTGGCCACCGTCCTCACCGCCCGCGAGAACATCCTCCTGCCGCTGGCGGCGGCCGGTTCTGGCGGCGCAGAGGGGGTCCGAGTCGCTGACGAGGCGCTCGAGCAGGTCGGTCTCGGCGAGTCGGGCGACCACCTCGTCGAGGAGCTGTCGGGCGGTCAGCAGCAACGGGTCGCCGTCGCGCGCGGGCTCGCCTTCCGGGCCCGGGTCCTGCTCGCCGACGAGCCGACCTCCGAGCTCGACCACGTCAACCGCGAGCGGGTCCTGGCCCTGCTCCGGGCCGAGGCGGAGCGAGGAGCCGTCGTCGTCATGGCGACCCACGACCCCCAGGCGGCCGAGCAGGCTGACTCAGAGGTCCGGCTCGACGAGGGCCGGCTCGTCGTGGTGCGCTGAAGGACCGGTCGGGGCAGCCGGTCGGGGCAGCCGGTCAGGACAGCCGGTCAGGACCCGTCGCGAAGGTCGCCCAAGGTGGCGCTGACGAAGCCGACCTGCTCGAAGGTCGCCGTACATCCCGGGCCCGTAGGGGCCTGCACCTCGAGGCCCAGCCGGTGGCCCGTGACCTCGTCGGTGAGGGCGAAGACGCGCACGAGCTCCCAGACCTGCCCGTCGAGGGAGGCGTGGAACGCGTGGACCCGCCCGATCCGCGAGATGCGCAGCCACACGCTGGGGTCGGTGACGACGAAGCCGTTCGCGTCGTCGGAGCTCCCCCGGGTGACCACGGAGACGACCATGGGTGCGCCGGACGGGGAGCGCTCGAAGCACAGCTTGGCCCAGTGGGTCTCGTCGAGCCAGACGAGCAGCACACCGGCGTCGAAGCGGGAGCCGAAGTCGACGCTGACCCGAGCGCTCAGCTGGAAGTCACCCGGGGGAGGGGTGCCGAGCAGGGTCACCGCGTTGAGCAGCGACTCCGCGCCGACGGCCTGCTCACCGCCGGGATCGACGAAGAGGTCGGTGTGCGCGGGCGCAGTGGCCACCACGGTGCCGCCGTCGACCCGCCAGGCCGCAGGGTCGGACGCCGTCAGGGCGAAGGGCACCCCGGGCAGGCTGACGTCTGCGCTCATGCGGAGTGCTCCGAGTCCCGCTGCGGGCGAACGGGATCGGGGGTTCCTGCCACGTCGAACCAGCCGACTCCCACCTCCAGGAGCAGCTCGCGCAGCAGCGGCAGCGAGAGCCCGACGACGTTGTGGTGGTCACCCTCGACGGCGGTGACGAACGCGCCGCCGAGGCCGTCGACGGTGAAGGCGCCGGCTACCCGCAGGGGTTCGCCGGTGGCGACGTACGCGTCGATCTCGTCGTCACTGAGGTCGGCGAAGTGCACCGTCGTCGACGCCGTCGCCCCGATGGTGGCGCCGGTGCCGCCGTCGTCGGCGTCACGCTCGTCGCGCAGCCAGTGGCCCGTGTGCAGCGCCCCGCTGCCGCCGCGCATCGCCCGCCATCGCGCCACCGCCTGGGCGGCGTCGACCGGCTTGCCGTGCACCTCGCCGTCGAGCTCGAGCACGGAGTCGCACCCCAGCACCAGGGTGGAGGTCTCGATGGTGGCGGCGACGGCCTCGCACTTCGCCCGGGCGAGGAGGAGGGCGACGTCGGCGGGCTCGAGCTCGCCGTACGTCTCGCGGGCACTGGCCACCGCGGCGTCCTCGTCGACGTCGCTCACCACGACGGTGGGCTCGACCCCGACGGCGCGCAGGGTCGAGAGCCGGGCGGGGGAGGCCGAGGCGAGGACGAGGGGCGTGCGGGAGCTCATCCCCCGACCCTACGGGTCGACGGTCAGGTCTCGTCGAGGAAGGTGTCGACGACGGGGGCCAGCTCGCGGGCCTCGGTGATGAGGCCGAGGTGGCCGCCGGAGTAGATGTGCAGCTGCGAGTGCGGGATGAGCGCAGCCTGGATGCGGGGGTTCGCGACCGGGATGATCGGGTCGTCGTCGCCACCGATGACGAGCGTCGGCTGCCGGATGAGGCCGAGGAAGGGCAGGCTCGACCAGCCGTACATCGAGGCGAGCTGGTAGTAGTAGCCGGTGCGGGGCCCCGCCCTCGAGGCCCCGTGCAGCAGGGCCTCACCGGTGCCCGGGTTGGTGCGCATCGACCCGCCGTAGATGGTCGAGGCGACCTTGGCGGCGTACGCGGAGTCGCGGTGGCGCCGGGGGGTCGACATGATCCTCAGGACCTTCGGGCTGGCGGGCACCATCATCCAGCCGGTGCCGGTGGCGACGAGCACCACCTTGCGCACCCGGCGGGGTGCCTGTCCGGCCAGCTGCTGGGCCAGACCCCCACCCCAAGAGAACCCGAGCACGTCGAAGCGCGGATATCCCAGCCGGGCCATGAGCGCTACGACCCACGACGACATCTGCGAGATCGTGTAGGGGAACGGTGGCAGGGCGCTGCCCCCGACACCAGGGATGTCGAAGCGCACGACCCCCCGCTCCGGGTTGAGCTCGTCGACGAAGGGCTGCAGGGCCTCGAGGCTCACGCCGATCCCGTTGCACAGCAACAGGGGTGGCGTGTCGGTGAATCGACCCACCCCGGGCCGTACGGAGACCCGCGCCGTGATCGAGCGCACGGTCACGTTGCGCATGAGGTCGTCAGCCGACGCTGACGAAGCGGCAACCACCCGCGCCTCAGCGGTCATGCACGTAGGTACCGGGCGCAGCGCACAGCGGCTCGTGCGCGGTGTTGCCGAGCTTGCGCGGGCGTCGCCGCTCGCCACCCGCGTGGGCGCCGAGCCACCCGGCGTAGTCGTCCCACCAGCTGCCCTTGACCTTGCTCGCGCCCTCGAGCCACTCCTGCGCGGTGTGCGGGTTCGAGGTGGCGGTCTGGTAGCTCGCCTTGGGGTTGCCGGGCGGGTTGACCATCGCGGCGATGTGCCCGCTGGTCGAGAGGATGAACTTGCAGCTGCCACCGAAGAGCTGCGTGGTGGAGTAGCACGACTCCCACTTGCAGATGTGGTCGGCGATACCGGCGACGACATAGGTGTCGACGTCGACCTTGCCGAGGTCGACCGGCGTGCCGAGCATCGTGGAGGCATCGGGGTGCACGAGGGCGTTGCGCAGCGCGAGGTCCATGAAGTCGCGGTGCATCGCGGCGCTCATCCGGACAGGGTCCGCGTTCCAGTAGAGGATGTCGAAGGCCTTCGGCGCGTGGCCCATGAGGTAGTTGTTGACCCAGTAGTTCCAGATGAGGTCATTGGGTCGCAGCCAGGCGAAGACCTCGGCCAGGGCCCGCCCGTCGAGGTAGCCCTTGTCCTTCGACGCCTGGACCCCCGCGGCCGCGTTCTTGTGCGACAGCAGGGCACTGGTGACGCCGGCCCGTTCCTGGTCGATGACCGTGACCATGAGGCTGAAGGCCGCGATGCGGTGCAGCTCGCCGATGGCGGCGAGGTGGGCCATGAGCATCGAGGAGATCATGCCGCCCGAGCAGATGCCCAGCACCGAGGTGCGGTCCTGCCGTGAGATGTCCTCGCATGCAGCCATCGCGTCGAGGATCGCCTCGCCGTAGGTGTCGAGGCCCCAGTCGGCATGGCGCACGTCGGGGTTGCGCCACGAGATGCAGAAGACCTGCAGGCCGCTGGCCACGAGGTGCTCGACCAGGCTGCGCTGAGGGGCGAGGTCGATGATGTAGTACTTGTTGATCGTCGGCGGGACGATGAGCAGCGGCACCTCGTGCACCTGCGGGGTGGTCGGGGTGTACTGGATCAGCTCGAAGACGCTCGTGCGCAGCACGACCTTCCCGGGCGTCACGGCCAGGTCGTCGCCGACCGAGAAGGCGTCGGCCTCCACCATCGAGGGCACCCGCGGCGGTGTGGCGAAGTCGCGTACCAGCCGACGTGACCCCTCGAGCAGGTTGCCCCCGCCGGTGTCGAGCGTGCGCTTGAGCACTTTCGGGTTGAGGAGGGGGTTGTTGGTGGGGGCAGCCGCCTCGACGAGGTTGTCGACAATGAAGCCCATCTTCTCGCGGTCGGTCCAGCCGAGACCGGCGTCCTGCACGAGCCCCCGGGCTGCCTCTCCGACCGCGAGGTAGCTCTGCAGACCGCGCTTGAAGAGCGGGTTGCGTGACCACGCCTCCTCGGCGAACCGCCGGTCCTTCTCGCCCGGGGCCAGGCGGGAGGCACCACGACCGATCCGCGCGAGCTCGGTGCCGAGGGTGAACGTCCGCTTGGCGACGCGCCGGGGGTGGCGCACCAGTCCGGCACCGAGCTTCAGCGCCGACAGCCCCGGCATGAAGCGCCGTACGGGGTTGCCGGCGGCGTCGGTGAGCAGCATGTCGAGCGGGGTGGCCAGGGCGGCCGAGGCGGCCCCGTCGTCGTTGGGGTCCTGGGCGTCAGCCGCGAGACCGTCGCGGGTCGCGGTCGTCATGCCGACACCTCCGACCCGGCAGCGTCGACCGACTCGGGAGCGGCGACCTCACGACGCAGGATCTTGCCCGTCGGTCCCTTGGGTAGGCCCTCCACGACCCACACGTGCCGTGGGTACTTGTAGGCCGCCAGCCGCTCCTTGGCGAAGGCCTTGATCTCGTCGGGCGTGACGGTGTAGCCGTCCTTGAGCGTGACCGCGGCCGCGACCTCCTCGCCCAGGCTCTCGTGGGCGACGCCGACGACCGCGACCTCGGCCACGGCCTCGTGCTCGTAGATGGCCTCCTCGACCTCGCGCGGGTAGACGTTGTAGCCCCCGCGAATGATGAGGTCCTTCTTGCGGTCGACGATGAAGAAGTAGCCGTCCTCGTCGGTGCGGGCCAGGTCGCCCGTGCGGAACCACCCGTCGACGATGGCGTCCATCGTGGCCTCGTCACGGCGCCAGTAGCCGCGCATGACGTTCTCACCCTTGATCGCGATCTCGCCGACCGCACCCTCGGTACCGCCCTCCACGTCGTTGCCGTCGTCGTCGATGAGCTTCATCTCCACCCCCCGCACGGGGACCCCGATCGAGCCGGGCTTCCGCTCGATGTCGGGGCGGTTGAACGACGCGACGGGGGAGGTCTCCGAGAGGCCGTAGCCCTCGAGCACGATGCACCCGAAGGCCTCCTCGAAGCGGCGCATCACCTCGACCGGCATCGCCGACCCGCCGGAGATGCAGGTGCGCAGGCTGCTCATGTCGGCGCTGTCCGCGCCCTCGGCGTGCAGCATGCCTGCATACATCGTCGGCACGCCCTCGAAGACGGTGACCTTGTCTCGGGCGACGATCGCGAGCGCCTTGGCCGCGTCGAAGCGGGGGATGAGGGTCAGGCAGGCCCCGGCGAGCACGGAGGCGTTGAGCCCGCAGGTCAGCCCGAAGCAGTGGAAGAGCGGCAGGCAGCCCATCACGACGTCGTCGGGCTGCAGCTCGACGAGGGTGTCTCGGGTGACCGCCGCGTTGCTGCGCATGTTGGCGTGGGTGAGCTCGGCGCCCTTGGGCTGCCCCGTGGTGCCCGAGGTGTAGAGCAGCACGACGGTGTCGTCGTCGTCGCGCTCCACCACCCGCTCGTCCGGCTCCCAGTCGGCGAGCAGCTCGGTGAACTCGTGCAGCCCGACCTTGATGCACTCGATGCCCACCGCCGCCGCGGCCTTGGCCGCCTCGGTCGCCATCTCCTCCCAGGCGAAGATGATCTTGGCCCCGGAGTCCTCGAGGTAGTACTGCACCTCGCGGGCCTTGAGCAGGGGGTTCATCGGGACCACGACCGCCCCGGTCGCCAGCGCGCCGTAGAAGGCGATGGGGTAGCCCGGCACGTTGGGCAGCACGAGCCCGACCCGGTCGCCGGGCTCGATGCCGCGGTCGACGAGCAGCGCGGTCACGCGTCGGGCCGCGTCCTGCAGCTCGGTGTAGGTCAGCGTCGTGTCGTCGAGGCGCACAGCCGGACGGTCGCCGTGCGTCTGGGCGGTGGTAGTCAGGTTGGTGGCCAGGTTGGTCACGTGGGGAGCCTCTCGTCGTCGAGCGGGCAGAGCACGCCGTACGGCGGGTCGCCTCCTCACCTTATGTTCCGGGTTGGGTCCCGTCGAGGGCAGGAGGTCCCGACTGCCCTCAGCCGAGCAGGTCGTCGACGTAGCACCAGCGCCAGGCCTCACCCGGCTCGATGCTGCGCATGACGGGGTGGGCCTCGTCCTGGAAGTGCCGTTCGGCGTGCCGTCCGACCGAGGAGTCACAGCAGGCGACGTTGCCGCAGGCCAGGCACATCCGCAGGTGCACCCACTGCAGCCCCTCGCGCAGGCAGTCCTCGCACCGGTCGGGGTGCTTCGGCTCGACCCGCCCCGTGGCCTGCACCAGGTGGTCGCAGTCACCGCGCTGGGGCTCTGGGGTGAGGATCATCCGGTCCTGCAGGCGCTCGTCGCGGGCCTCGCTGCCCGCGAGCATCGACTCCTCGAGGTCGAGGCTGCGCATGACCTCGTCGAGCACCTCGTGGTCGATGGTGCCGGTGCCGCGCAGGTCGAGCACCTCCTCGCGCTCGGCGAGCAGCATGGTGCGCCGCAGACGGCGGTAGGTCTCGTTGGGGCTGGGCTCGTCCTCGCGGTCGACCCCGAGCCGCTCCCACGCGAGGTCGGTGCGGCGGCGCCCCTGGGTGCGCAGCTGGTCGACGATCTCGTCGGGTGTCGTCGGGTCGATGCTCTCCTCCAGGGCCGCCTGGCCGCGGGCCACGGCCTTCTGGATGACGGTGGCCGCCTGGAGGGCGTCCTCACGCGGGTCGGGGCCGTAGACGTCGAGGGCCCGGGCCAGCAGGGGCAGGGTCAGGCCCTGGATCGACAGGGTGCCGACGGTGACGACGAGGGCGATGAAGACGAGCAGCTCGCGATGGGGGGTGGTCGCGGGCAGGAGGAAGGCCGCGGCCAGGGTCACCACCCCGCGCATCCCGGCCCACGAGAGGATCAGGCCCGCCTTGAGCGACGCCCTGCTGCGGGTCACGCCCGACGTGAGCTGCAGGAGGACTCCGAGGGGGAGGATCCACACCGGACGCAGCACGATGACGGTGACCAGCACCAGCAGGGCGAGCAGGACCGCGCGGCCGAGGCCGAGCTCGGAGTCGGCCACGGCGACGACGATGGCGTGGCTCTGCAGGCCGATGATGAGGAAGACGGCGTTCTCGAGGAGGTACTGGATCGTCGTCCAGTTGAGCCGCTCGGCCGTGCGCGACTGGGCGGTCTGGACGATGGGGGCCTTGTGCCCCAGCAGGATGCCCGCGACGACCACGGCCAGCACGCCGGAGGCGTGGACGGACTCGGCCGGCAGGTAGGCGATCCACGGGACCATGAACGACAGGGCGACGTCGGTGGTCGTGTCGGTGATGCGGCGGCGCACCCAGGCAAGCGCGTAGGCCACGACCAGTCCGATCGCGATGCCGCCGAGCGCGGCGACGAGGAAGTCGCCACCGACCTCGGCCAGGCTGACCGACCCGGCGATCCCGAGGATGGCGGCGCGGACGGTGACGAGCGCGGTCGCGTCGTTGAAGAGCGACTCGCCCTCGAGGATGGTGACGATGCGGCGCGGCAGCCCGATCCGGCGGGCCACGGCCGTCGCCGCCACGGCGTCGGGCGGGGCGACGATCCCGCCGAGGGCCAGCGCCGCCGCGAAGGGCACGTCGAGCAGCCGCCAGCTCACCAGGGCGACACCGAAGGCGGTGAAGACGACCAGGCCGATCGACAGCAGGCCGATGACCCGCTTGTTGGCCCCCAGGTCGACCAGCGACGTGCGGATCGACGCGGCGTACAGCAGGGGCGGCAGGATGCCGAAGAGGATGACCTCGGGGCCGACCTCGATCTCGGGCACCCACGGCACGAACGAGACGAGGATGCCGACTGCGGTGAGGACCAGCGGCGCCGACAGCTCCCACCGTCGCGCTCCGGCAGCCACGACGATGACGGTCGCCGCGAGCGCGACGAGGACGAGGGCGGGTTCCACGCGCCCAGTCTGTCAGCCGCAGGTGCGTGAGACCCCCTGAGGTTGTGCGTTGTCGCGGACTCCAGGACGAGCTCGGAGGTCCTCGGTCGCGCAGGCCTGGCGCCGTTCCAGGCGTGAGGTGCATCACCGTCTCGTCGGCGATGCCGAGGTCACCCTGGTCGACCACTACCGCCTGCTGGCGTGCGGTCCCACCCTCGGGCCGCACACACCACTACGCGGTGTGTGCGCCGATGATCTCGGTAGCGACCCGGTGGACGACGCCGTCGACGTATGGCGTGGGCAGCCCGAGGACGAGGTGGGTGAACCCGGCTTCGAGTGCCTCGCTCACAGCGTCGCGGGTCGTCTGCGGGTGGTCCCACAAGACGGGCAGGAAGATCGAGCGGGTGATCGCACCGGGGTCACGGCCGAGGTCGGCGCAGAACCGGTCGAGCATCGCGCTGCGTGCGCTGGCGTCGGCGATGTCACCGCCGGGGATGTTCCAGATGTCGGCGTGCTGAGCGACGACGCGCAGCGTGGCGGTCGATCGCCCGCCGATCACGATCGGTGGGCCGGGGCGCTGCACGGGCTGCGGTCTGCTGAAGGCGCCCTCCAGGTGGTGGTGGTCGCCGTCGAAGTCGAACGGGCCGTCGTCGGTCCACAACCGACGGATGATCGTGCAGGCCTCGGCAAGACTGGCCACCGCCTGAGCGGCGTCGACGTAGGGCAGGCCGTGGGTGACGTACTCTCGGCGGGCGATCGGGCGCTGGGTCGAGACCCGGCCCCGATGCCGAAGTCGAGTCGCCCACCGGAGACGACGTCGACCGTGGTCGCGATCTTCGCCAGGACCGCCGGTGGACGGAACCGGTTGCTCGTGACCATCAGGCCGAGCCGCAGTCGGCTGGTCTGCGCGGCCAGTGCGGCCAGCAACGTCCAGCCCTCGAAGACGGGGCCGTCCAGGTCGCCACCGATCGGCATCAGGTGGTCGAACAGCCAGGCGTGCTCGATCGAGGGGATCTCGTCGGCCTCGCGCCAGACCCGCACGAGGTCGTCGTACCCGACGTTCATCGGCGGGGTCATGATCCCGAAGCTCGCCCTTCTCGTGATGGTCATCAGCGTCGCCGCAGCGCGGCATCGGAGATCGACGGGCGGGTGTCGATCTTCTCCTCGGGCGACAGGTCGACGCCCGGCGCGACGATGAGGTCGATGGCGTCGAGGACGTCAGCGGGGAGGACCGTGTCGGCGGCCGCGAGCTGGGACGTCAGGTGGTCGAGCGTGCGGGGTCCGATGATCGCGCTGCTCACACCGGGGTGGCTGGTCACGAATCCCAGTGCGAGCTGGATCAGGGTCAGCCCGCTGTCGGCCGCCAGCTGCGCCAGCGCCTCGACGACGTCGAGCTTCGCCTGGTTGGCCGGGACGTCGAGGTCGAAGCGCTGCGGCACGACGCTGGAGCGGTGGGTGGTGATCTCCTGGCCGGCCCGGACCGCGCCCGACAACCAGCCGGAGGACAACGGGCTCCATACCAGCACTCCCAGCCCGTGGTCCTGGGTCACGGGCAGCACGTCGGTCTCGGCACCCCGGTTGAGGATCGAGTAGGGCAGCTGCTCGGTGACGTACCGGCCCAGGTGGTGCTCCCGTGCGGCCCACTGACCCTCGACGATCCGGTAGGCCGGGAAGGTCGAGGACCCGAAGTAGCGGATCTTGCCTGCGCGTTGCAGGTCCGTCAGGGCCGACAGCGTCTCCTCGTCGGTGGTGGTCGGGTCCCAACGGTGCACCTGGTAGAGGTCGACGTGGTCCACGTCGAGCCGGCGCAGGCTGCCGTCCAGTGCCCTGGTCAGCCAGCGGCGGGACGCGCCACGGTGGTTGCGTTCATCGCCCATGGGGAGGAACGCCTTGGTCGCCAGGACCACGTCGTCCCGCCGCCCGGAGACCGCCCGGCCGACCATCTCCTCCGACCCACCCTGGCTGTAGAAGTCCGCGGTGTCGATGAGGTTGACCCCGGCCTCGAGGGCGGCATCGACGACTGCGGTGGCGTCGTCCTGGGTCGTGCGGCCGATCGCCCCGAAGTTCATCGCCCCCAGCGAGAGGGCGCTGACCTGGACCCCGGTCCGGCCGAGCGTGCGATATTGCATGAGGTCTCCTCGTGTCATCATGTAAAGCGGAACACTGCTCCACCCACTATACGGATCAATGTTCCGTTTAAGCAACCACGGACAGGAGTCGCCATGCCGCAGGTGCCGGAGGTGGACCGGGGCACGGAGTCGTCACCCCGCAGACGGGCCGACGCCCGACGCAACGAGCAGACGCTGCTCACCGCCGCGGCCGCCGTCTTCGTGACCCACGGGGTCAACGCCCCGGTCCGCAAGATCGCCGCTCGAGCCGGGGTGGGCATGGGCACGATCTATCGCCACTTCCCCACCCGGGCCGACCTCGTCATCGCCGTCTACCGCCACCAGGTGGAGGAGCTCACCCGCGCCGCGCCCCAGCTGCTGGTCGACGAGGGGACGCCCGCTGCCGCGCTGGAGCAGTGGATGGACCGGTTCGTGGACTTCCTCGTCACGAAGCACGGGCTGGCCGGCGCCCTGCGGTCTGACGACCCCGGGTTCGAGGCGCTTCACGCGTACTTCCTCGACCGGCTCGTACCGGCGTGCGCCTCGCTCCTGCACGCCGCAGCCGAGTCCGGTGAGATCCACGACGACGTCGAGGCCCTCACGCTCATGCACGCCGCCGGTAATCTCTGCATCGGCGTCGAGGCCGGCAGCGACACCGGATATGACGCCCACCGGATGGTCGCTCTCCTCATCGCCGGACTGCGGCAGCCGCCGGCCTGACCGGAGATGGACGCACGCGCCTCGCACCCGAACCGCTCACCCCCCGAGGACGGCCTCGCGCAGCGTGTCGAGCCCGACGCTGCCGACGTCGAGGGCGCGCCGGTGGAACGCCTTGGGGTCGAAGGCGGCACCCTCGAGCTCGCGCACCTCGTCGCGCAGGCCCAGCCACAGGCGCTCGCCGAGCTTGTACGACGGCGCCTGCCCGGGCCACCCGAGGTAGCGGTCGAGCTCGAAGCGCAGCCACGCCTCTCCCTGGTTGGCGTGCGACTGGAGGTAGGCCCAGGCCTTGTCGTAGGTCCAGTCCCCTCCACCGACCTCAGCGGGGGCCTCGAGGCCGCAGTGCACGCCGATGTCGATGACCACTCGCGCAGCCCGCAGCGACTGCCCGTCGAGCCAGCCCATCCGGTTGCCGGGGTCGTCGAGGTAACCGAGCTCGGCCATCAGCCGCTCGGCGTAGAGGGCCCAGCCCTCACCGTGCCCGGAGATCCAGCACTCGAGCCGGCGCCACTTGTTGAGCAGCCCGGAGCGGTAGATGGTCTGCGCGACTTGCAGGTGGTGTCCCGGGGCGCCCTCGTGGTAGACGGTCGTCAGCTCCTTCCAGGTGCCGAAGGAGGTCTCGCCCTTGGGCACCGACCACCACATCCGCCCCGGCCGGCTGAAGTCGTCGCTCGGGCCGGTGTAGTAGATGCCGCCCGTGTCGGTGGGCGCGATCATCCCCTCGATGGTGCGCACCGGGTCGGGGATGTCGAAGTGGGTGTCGGCGAGGTCGGCGATCGCCTCGTCGGCCTTGGCCTGCATCCACGCCTTGAGGGCCGGCTTGCCCTCGAGGCGGTAGGCCGGGTCGGCGTTGAGGAGCGCGATGGCTTCCTTGATGCTCGCACCGGGCCTCACCTGCTCGGCCACCTCGCGCATCGCGGCGTCGAGGCTCGCCACCTCCGCCTGCCCCCAGCGGTAGGCCTCCTCGAGGTCGACCTGCGTACCGACGAAGTGGCGCGACACGAGGCGGTAGCGCTCGACGCCGCAGGCGTCGGAGGCCGGGGCGACGGGCAGCAGCTCGGCCCGCAGGAACGACCCCAGCTCGTCGTACGACGCCGCCGCTGTGGCCGCCGCCGAGGCCACGGCGTCCGCGGTGGCGGAGGTGGCCCCGCCCTCCTCGGCCAGGGAGCGCTGGTTGGCGAACCACCCGTGCTCCGAGACGAGCTCGGTGACCTGCTCGAGACATGCCCGGACCTGCCGCACGGGGGTGACGAGGTGGCGCGACTTCGCCTCGGCCAGGGACTCGCGGTAGCCGGCCACTGCGGCGGGGACCGCCAGCAGGCGTGCGGCGATGGCCGTCCACGCCGCGTCACCCTCCTGCGGCATGAGGTCGAAGACCTCGCGGATCCCCTGGAGCGGTGACGCGATGACGTTGAGCGACATGGCCTCGACCCCGGCCGCGTGCATTTCCTCGGCGAGGCCGAGGCGCTCGCGCATCGCCGCGACGGTCACGCGGTCGATGTCGTCGACCGGCACGGCGACGTCGAGCTGTTGGAGAGTCGCCTGGCGCAGGTGCGAACTGGCCGCCCGCCCCGCGGGGGAGAAGTCGTCGAGCTGGTCCTCGTGGCCCGGGATGCCGAAGGTGGTGGCGGCGATCGGACTGAGGGCGACCAAGGCGTCGAAGAAGGCGTCTGCGATGGCGTCGACGGCGGTCGGCTGCCGGCGCGGAGACACCGCGTCGGTGGGGGTGCACGTGGGGGTCGGGGTGGCAGTCGTCTCGGTCACCTCGGGAACGTATCGCAGGCCGATGACAGCCGCCCCGCCAGATCCTCCTCTCGCGCACGGGACCGCACGAGGTGCTATCGTGTGCGCAGGAGGTCCCCATGACCACGACGTCGCTGACCCGTCTGCTGTCCCGTCTCGAGGTTGACAAGGACGATCTCGTCCGTGCCGTCGAGGAGAGGCTCGCCGCCACCCCGTCCGCCGGCTCAGCCCAGCTGTCCACCGCCGAGGTCGACGTATGGAGCGCCCACGCGGGCCTGCCCCTGCACGACGCCGCCGACCCGTCAGCACTCACCGCGCAGGCCTCCGTGCTCGAGGACCTCCTCGTCGAGACCGCCTCGTCGGTGACCATCGACGAGGCGGCGACCCGACTGGGCATCGACCGCACCCGCGTCCACCACCGCCTGCGCCACGGCGACCTCTACGCCTTCCCCCTCGGGCGTCAGCGCCGCCTCCCGGTCTGGCAGCTCACCGACGACGGCCGTGCGCTGCCGGGTCTGGCGCCGGTGCTGGCCGCCCTGCCCAAGGGGTTGCACCCGTCCTCGGTGGCCGGGTTCTTCACCACCCCCGACCCTGACCTCGACGACCTGACGGCAGCCCGGTGGCTGGCCTCGGGCGGTGACGTCGGCGCGGTCGTCGCGCGGGCGGCGGGTCTCGGGCACTGGTGACGGGCGGGGTGAGTGCCGTCTGAGCACCGGGTGACTGCCGTTACGGCCTGGCCCACCCACACAGCCCCATCGCCGACACTGCTGCCATGACCCCACCAACCGCTTGAGCGACATCACCCACATCACCCACGAGGACCGGCCACCACGGTGAAGCTGCCTCGCCACCCGCCGCACGAGCTGTCCAGCGAGCACGCCGACCTCGTCCCCCTCGGCACCGACCAGGTGCTGTGGCGGGTCCACTCCACGTCAGGGCCCTACGTGCTGCCCTGGGACCGCCTGCGGCACGTCGGGCCCACGACGGGCCGCTGGGACCCGCAGCTCCCGCCTCTCGGCACCTCCGCCCGAGGGGTCCTGTATGCCGCGCTCGACGTCACGACCGTGGTCGCCGAGGTCTTCCAGGACACCAGGGTGGTCGACCGGGTGACGTGGTCACCGCACCTGACCGGTTGGCACCCCGCTCGCAATTTGACCCTGCTCGACCTCACCGGCACCTGGCCGGTGCGCCAGGGCGCCTCGCACGTGCTCACCACCGGCCCGCGCTCGGTGTGCCGGGCCTGGGCCTGCGCCATCGACACCAGGTGGCCGGACCTCGACGGGCTGTTCTCCGCTTCGGCGATGACCGGCGCCCCCACGGTCACCCTCTTCACCACGGCCGCCGACGCCTTCCCCCCGCGGCCGGTCTTCTCGCGACCCCTGTCGCACCCCGAGCTGGCCGGCGCCGTCCGTCGGGCCGCGGCGACCGTTGGCTATCGGCTGCTCTGACGGGCGGCCCGCGAGAACACCGCATCAACACCCGTCGAGATCGCGTCAGGAGCCAGACCGAGCACCTCGCCGGTTCCCAGCGGCGAGGCAGGCGATCGCTCAGCGGCGAGGCAGGCGACCGCTCAGCGGCGAGGCAGGCGACCGCTCAGCGGCGAGGCAGGCGACCTCTGAGCGGCGGCGACCGCGACCGCGACCGCCTCACCGTCTGCAGCGGCCCGGCCGCCATGTCCCTCGACGCCACGGCCAGGGTGACCTACGGCCCCGAGGCGATCATCCTCGCGATCGCCGTCGGCGGTAGGGCCGCCCTCGGGTGCACCCTCGGCGTCACCGCGGCCCCATCACCACCCTCCTCGTGGTCCTCCTGATCTACCGGCGGGTCGCCACGTCCTCCCCGACGGCGGAGTGTGCGGCGTCTCGAAGGCCCAGTAAGGCACCGCGCGAGTCTCGTCTCCGGCGCCAGCCTGGTCGCAACTACGTCCCCAACG
>JBBRNQ010000025.1:0-45558 GCA_038230235.1 Actinomycetales bacterium | reverse complement strand
GGGTGTGTCCGTGGCTCCCGGCACACTGGGGCCATGACGAGCGCCACCCCCGACCCGTATGCAGACCCGGCGACCGCCGACGGCGTGCGTCAGCTCGCGCTGGCGTGGTACCGGCGGGCGCGTACCGCGCAGATCGCGCACGCCCGCTCGGGGGCCCGGGCGCGGGTGCTCTTCCTGTGGCTGGGGGTGCCGGCGGTGCTGCTCGCGGGGTTCGCCGGCAGCGCCGTGGCGGCCGACGCCTTCGTCGACCACCGGATGGTCATCGCGCTGGCCAGCCTGCTCGCGGCCCTGCTCGTCGCCCTGCAGACCTTCCTGCGGCTCGACGACAAGCGGCTCGCGCACGAGATGGCCTCGCGCCGTTACGGCGTCATCCGCCGCGAGCTCGGCGAGGTGGGGGCGGTCGGGGTCGCCGACCTGCCCGCGGCGCTCACCCGGCTGGCCGAGATCCGCGCCGACTACGACGACGTCTCGGTGGGCAGCCCGCAGGTGCCGGAACGGGTCTGGGAGGCGCAGAAGGCGCTCGACCGCACCTACGCGCCCGACGAGTTCGCCGCCTGGCCGACCGGGTCGTGAGGGCGCGCCCCTAACCTGACGTGTCGAGCCGCGCCACGAGACGGCGGCCAGCGGTGCGCCGGTACGACGCGTCGAGCAGCTCGGTGATCTCGGCCCAGTGCCGCTTCGCGGCCCGTGCGCCCGGCAGCTCCACCCCCAGCCAGCCCGACGGACCGAGGTAGGCGGGCACGAAGACCCGACCGGCGTCCTGCTCGAGCAGCGAGCGCCGGTCGACCTCGTCGGGCAGGACGAGGACGCACGCCGGGTGCTGGACCCACTCGCCCTCCACCTTCTCGGAGCCGCCGAAGTAGGCGAAGACCTTGGTGGTGAAGAACGCCGGCCGCCCGTGCGAGACCTTCTCGCGCGCCTCGGGGAAGGCCAGGGCCAGCTCGCGGACCCGCGCCAGCAGCGGGTCGGTCTCGTCGAACATCGGGGGATGCGACATGGCGCCGAGGGTATCCCGGGCCCGGGTGGCCGTCACTCAGGTGAAGAGGGGGATGCGGTCGACCAGGGCACCGAGCCCCTCGCGCACGGAGACGTCGAGCTCCTCGCGCCCCGTGGCGATGCGGACGACGACGGCGTCGTCCCAGGCGGTGGGGAACGGCAGCCCCCCGACCTCGAGGGCGACGGCGTCCACCACCGCTCGCGCGCCGCGGAGCGCCTCGGGCCGCGGCCCGGCCGCGGCGGGGAGGTGGGCCACGAGGTCGAGGTGGTGGATGGTGGCCTCGACGGCCAGCGTGCTGAGCAGGTCCTCCACCACCAGGACGTGCCCCTGGGTCACGATCCGAGCCTCGCCGTCAGCCGAGTGAGACGACCCGGCTGACCCGGCGGACGCGGCGTGCAGCACCGCCCGCGCGGTGGCGTCGTACGCGTCGCGCAGCTGCTCCCAGAGCAGGAACATGCTGGCCGCCACGCGCGTGAAGCGGCGGCCGTTGGCGGCGCCCGCCGGGTCGCTGCCCCAGTCAACCCAGTAGGTGGTGGAGTCGAGGTCGGCGGGTGCGTCGCTGGGGGTGTGCAGCGCGACGAGGGCCCGCTGCGCGTCCGACCAGCAGTGGTGCGTGAGGTCGCGCACCGACCAGCCGGTGCACCCGGTCGGTGCCCAGGAATCCTCCTCGTCCACCGTATGGAGCGTCTCGAGCAGCCCGTCGTAGGCAGCGGTGAGAAAGGCGGTGGCGAGACTCATGACTCCACCGTCCCACCACCGGAGCGAGCACGGCGAGCGATGACGACGTGCTCGCGTCCGGGGCGGTCGGGCGCGTCACGCACCTCAACCACCTCGAGGCCCACCCGGGTGAGGTCGGCCACCACCTCGTCCCGCTCACGGAAGCGCAGGGTCGACTCGGAGACCAGCACGTCCCCGTCACCGGCGAACCGGAAGGTGGTGCGGAAGCGCACGAGCGGCAGGGCGACCTCGAGCACCTCCTGCCACGACTCGACAACCCCCACCCCGTCGACCTCGGCCCGCACGAGGGTGGCCGCCGGCGTCCACGCCTCCCACGCCCGGGCTGCGGTGACCCGGGTCTCGAGCACGAGGTGCCCGCCCGGTCGCAGGAGGTCGTGGCTCGCGCGCAGGGTCGCCAGCCACTGCCCGTCGTCGACGATCGCCTGGGCGACGTTGCCGGTCATCGTCACCGCGTCGTACGGCGTGACCGCCCCACCGCTGCGGGCGAGGTCGTCGGCACTGCCCAGCACCCAGCGCACGCGCTCGGAGCCCGGTTTGGCGCGGGCCACCCGCAGCGACGCTGCGGCCGGGTCCACGCCGACGACGTCGACCCCGCGGGCGGCGAGGAGCAGGCCGAGACTCCCCGTACCGCACCCGACGTCGAGCACCCGACGAGCGCCGAGCTCGGCCAGCACCTCGTCATACACGTCGAGGTCGGAGCGGTCGGTGTCGAGCGGGTCGTAGACCCGGGCCAGCCGGTCGTCCTCGTAGTGTGCGTCGGCCACGCCGTGACGCTACCGCTGCCCGGCCGGGCCGCTGACCCGAAGCTCGACCGGCTCCCGCACTCCGAGGGGCTGGACCGCGGCTCGTCCCAGCGAGAGGGTGGGGGTGACCGACCACGACGAAGGGACGACGACATGACCGCCACCCCCGACACACCGACCACCGCGCCGACCGCCGCGCCGACCACCCTGGGAATGCTCTCCATCGACTGCGCGGACGCTGGTGTCGCCGCCGACTTCTGGTCAGCGCTCATGGGCTGGGAGGTCATGATGAGCGGCGACGGCTACGCGATGCTCGCGGGCGACGGGGTGCGCGTGGGCTTCGGCAGCGTGCCCGACTACGAGGCCCCGGCCTGGCCGAACCCCCACGGCACCAAGCAGTTCCACCTCGACCTCGCCTGCACCGACGTCGCTGCGACGGAGGCCCGGGCGGTCGAGCTCGGAGCCACCGTCGCCGACCCCCAGGGTGGTGACACCTGGCGGGTGCTCGTCGACCCCAGCGGTCACCCCTTCTGCCTCACCGATGCGAAGAACTGGGGCTGAGGTGGCCAGTGCTGCGGGCACGTTCAGGGTGCAGCTACGGCCGGTGGAGGGTGAGCCCGCGGGGCTCGGGCGGTTCGAGCTCGACAAGGTGTTCGACGGCGACCTCACTGGCACGTCGCGCGGGGTGATGCTCTCGGCGGGCGACCCGTCGGCGGGGTCCGCGGGGTATGTGGTCATCGAGATCGTCGACGGGCGGATCGACGGCCGGACAGGGGGATTCGCGCTGCAGCACTCGGGCACGATGCGCGGCGGAGCACCCGACCTGGCCATCCACGTCGTCCCCGGCAGCGGCAACGGTGACCTCTTCGGCATCGAGGGCACCTTCACCATCGATGCCGAGGACGGCGTGCACCGGTACCAGCTCGACTACTCGCTGCCCTGAGGGACGCAGGAGCGTACGGTGCGCGGTCAGCCGTCGGCAGTCGGGCGCAGCGCCGCCGAGAGCTGGATCTCGCTCTCCTCGAAGCCCACTGAGCGATAGACCCTGATCGCGAGGTACTCCGGGTCGGCGACCATCACGAGGGTCTGCGCGTCCAGGTGAGTGAGACCCCACTCGCTCGCGTGGTGCACCAGCGTGCCCGCGAGGCCTCGCCCGCGCGCCTCGGGCCGGGTGCCGACGGTCTGGAACCGGGCCAGCCCGTCGCCCGCCCGCACCAGCCCCAGCGACGACAGCAGCCGCTCCCCCACGAAGGCGCCGAACCACTCACCGTGCCCGTCGCGCACGAGCTGGCGGGCCGTGGCCGCGCGTCGCTCCTCGAAGAGGCGGTGCCCGGCGTCGACGACGCCGTCCCAGGTCGAGATCGACAGCTCGACCTGCTGGCTCCAGTCGTCGTCGGTGAGCAGCGGCCGGTACGTCGCCTCGCGGTTGGGCCGCGGGGGCTCGTGCACCCGCGTCGCGGTCATCACGCTCGAGAGGTCGACCTCCAACCCCAGGTGGGCGAGCGGCGCCAGATCCGCTCTGTTGCCGGAGACCGTCTGGACCCCGAGGCTGACGTGCTCGGCGGCGAACACCTCGCGATGCCGCGCCACCCACACCGGGGCCTCGTCCTCGGTCGGCGCACGGTCGAGGAGCAGGAAGTTCCCCCACCAGAACGTGGGGTTGTGCGGCGTGCGCACCTCTAGGTGGTCGCCCCGGTCGGTCAGCGTGCTGCCGCCGAGGCGCAGGAGGCCGAGATCGGTGCGCCAGGCGAGCGAGGTGATCTCCATCCGCCCAGCGTCCCAGAAGCCCAGCCTCCCAGAAAGCGTCGGCACCCAGAAGGCGTTGGCACCCAGAAAGCGCATGTCCTGGGTAGGACGAACCACCGCCCCGGTAAGAGTTCACTCAGAAGCACCCACTCGAGTAGGAATTTCTCGGCCGAGACGTAGACAAAGCCCCCGACAAGCCCGCAGACTCATCGGACTACCGGGTATGACAACGCTGTCAGAAAGGCTTGAGGAATGACCAAGGACAACAACGGGACCAGTGCAGCGCGCACGAGAGGCGTCAACCGGCGCGGGTTCCTGGGGGTGGGGGCGGCGGTCGGTGGCGGCGTCCTGATGAGCGGCCTGGGCACCTCCGCCGCCAGCGCAACCCCGCTCGCGACCGCAGCAGCGCCTGCTGTGATGCCCACGGTGGCGGCGCCCACGGCCGCCCCGGCGGTGGCCACCACCGCGCGGGCAGCTGGGCGCATGACGGCGCAGGCCCTCGGCGTCAACGCCACCGGCTACGACTCGAACCTGCAGGACGCCGTGGTGCCGCAGCTGCTCAAGGCCGCGGGGATCGGGCGGGTGCGCTACCCCGGCGGCGGGAACGCCGACGACACGAACTGGGAGGACCCCACCCTCGGCACCCCGTGGCCGCGGTTCATGCAGCTGATGGCCGACATCGACGCGGCGCCGATGCTCACGGTCAACTACGGCCAGCTGGGGCTTGGGCCCGACGCAGCGGCCGCCTGGGTGGCCGACGCGTTGACCTTCGCCAACTACGACCCGGCCACCGCCATCTGGGTCCTCGGCAACGAGGGCTACGGGCCGTGGGAGCGGGACGAGCACCCCGAGCCGCACACGCCGGCGTCGTACGCGACGAACGTGCGGCCCTACTTCGAGCGCATGCACGCTGTCGACCCGCGGACGCGCGTCGGGTTCCCGATGTCGATCGACCGGACGGTCGCTGGTGGCACCGGCACCTGGGTCGCCGACCCCGACCTGTGGAACCGCACCGTCCTGCACGCCAACGTCGACGAGCTCGACTTCATCGACTTCCACTGGTATCCCGTCTTCGGCATCCCGGTGCTGAGCAACGCGGAGATCTTCGCGACGACGGCCCGCATCCCGACGGCGCTGCACTACCTGCGGGGCGTCATCGACGCCGAGAAGCCGGGCCTGCCGATCGTCGTGAGCGAGTCGAACATCTCGCAGTCCGAGATCGTCTACAACGTGCAGCCGGTCGCCGCCCTGTATGCCGTGACGACGTCCCTGCGCTGGTTGTCCCTGGGTGTGGACTCCTACATGTGGTGGCAGGTCCACAACTGGGACAACATGAACGGCGACTTCGGGTTCCTGTCCAACGGCACCGGTGACATCGGCCCGAGTGCCACCACGCTCACCGCAGCCGTCGCCGCCGGCGCCCGCTTCGCGCAGGTGCAGGACGCCACGGAGTTCCACTACGCCCACCAGTTCACGATCGGCACCGGCGCCTCGCAGGAGTCGCGCAAGATCACCGCCCTGCCGGGCAGCACGACCCTCGCGGCAGCCGCGAGTGCCGGTGCCACGAACCTCAAGGTCGCCGCGACCCAGACCCTGAGCACCTCGGGCTCCACGACCGACCACCGGCCGTTCTTCGCGCCCGGCACGGTCGTCACCGTGGGCGACGGCGCGCAGGCCGAGCAGCGGGTCGTCAGCGCGGCCGGTACGGCGGCCACCACGGCCGCGCTCTCCGCTCCGGCCGCGGCCGGTGACAGGGTGCTCAAGGTCGTGGGCACGGGCATGGGCGGCCAGTCCATCCCCGTCTTCATGCCCGACGGGCTCGCGGTCGGCGGACAGGTGCGCGTCGGCTCCGGGGCGGCGGCCGAGACGGCCACCATCGCCGCGATCGGCACGTCGTCGAGCCTCGGCACCACGCTCGCCGCCCCTGCCCGACCCGGTGACACGGTCCTGCACGTGGTCAGCGTGGCGGACACCAACGTCGGGATCGCGCTCTACGTCGGCGACAGCGTCACCGTCGACACCGGTGGCGCCCAGGAGGTCCGCACGATCACCACGGTCGGATCGGCGGCGACGACACCGACCGTGCTCGCCGGCCCCGTCTCCGTCGGTGACCGTCGGGTCTATCTCGCCTCCACCACGGGAGTCACCGTCGGGCACACCCTGATGCTCGGCAACGACGCGGGAGCGGAGGTCACCGCGAGGGTCGTGGCCCTCGGGACCCAGGTCGCGACGACCCTGGCGTCAGCGGCTGCCGCGGGCGACACCGTCGTGAAGGTGGCGAGCACGGCCGGACTGCTGGCGGGTCACCCCTTCGTCGTCGACAGCGGCGCCGCCCAGGAGGTGAGGACCATCGTGTCGCTCGGACGTCCGGGGGCCACCGGCACCGACGTCACCCTGGCCTCCGCGCTGGGTAGCGCCCACGCCGCGGGCGTGGCAGCGGTCGACGTGGGAACCGGCGTCGTGCTCTCGGGCCCGGTCCGCACGGCTCGGGCAACCGGCACGAGCGCTCGAGACCTCGGCTCGGGGGTGACGCTGTCGGCGGGCCTGAAGCGGGCCCACCCGGCCGGTGTCCCCGCGCGTGACGCGGGCAGCGGCATCAGGCTCACGGCCCCGCTGGCCCGGGTGCACCCCGACGGGGCGCCGCTCACGACGCTCGGCACCGGCATCACCCTCGACCGGCCGCTGGGTCGCCGACACGGGTCGGGCGCGTCGGTGCACGTCGACGGCGTCACCCTCACCCCGGCCCTGTCGCGTCCGCACGCCAAGGGCACCGCCCTCGCCGAGCTCGGGCTGAAGGAGCCCCCGGTGGACACGCCGCTCCCGGCGTACTGGGGCTTCGTCCTGGCCTCGAAGCTGACGAAGCCCGGCGCGACGCTGGTCGAGCTCGACCAGCCGTCCCCGACGGTCTTCGCGTTCGCCTCCACCCTCGGTGGCGCACGGACGGTGTGCCTGGTCAACACCGACGACCAGGCACCGGTGACCCTCACGGTCGACGGGCTGGCGGGCACGGGGTCGGTCGACGTCTGGGAGTACGGCCTGACCAACCCCCAGCTGGTCGACTCCAGCCGGGCGGCAGCCACGCTGGCGCAGGGCGTCACCCTGGCGCCCGAGTCGGTCACGGTGATCACCGGCACCACTCGCGGCGGCGCCGCACCGCGCGCCACGGTCGCGCACTGACTCCCCCGCCCGCCTGCCGCCGGATCACCCCGGTCGGCAGGCGGGCGGACGTCGTGGCCCGGGTCGGACAGCCGGGCACCGGGAACGGCCGGACAGCGGGCGACGGCCGGGCAGCACGCGACCGTCGCGACGGCCCAGATCGTGGTCCACCGGGCAACCACCTGACATCCTGAGCCAGTGACGGAGACCGCGACGAACCCCACGCTCCGCGAGCTCGCGCTCGCCGCCGGGGTCAGCCTGAAGACCGCGTCGCGCGTGATGAACGGAGAGCCGTACGTCGCCGCCGCTACCGCCGAGCGGGTGCACGACGCGGCGCGACGGTTGGGGTTCCGACCCAACGCCCTCGCCCGGCAATTCCGGTCGGGCGCACGCAACACCTCGGTCGGACTGGTCACGGGTGACGTCGCCAACCCGTTCTACGCGCGGATAGCGCGCGGGGCAGAGATGGCCCTCCGCGGGCACGGTGTGCAGCTGGTGTCGGCCAGCAGCGACGAGGACGAGGGTCGCGAGCGGACGATCGTCGAGGACATGCTCGACCGTCGGTTCGGCGCCCTGCTGGTGGTCAGCGCCGGCGACGACTACGGCTGGCTGGCCCGCGAGCGTGACCGGGGGGTTCCCGTGGTCTTCATCGACCGGGCGCCCGCGTCGTTGCCCGCGGACAGCGTGGTCATCGACAACGCCGGAGGTATGGAGGCGGCGGTCGACCACCTGCTCGACGGTGGACACCGACACGTCGCCCTCGTCGGAGACCTGACCCGCTTGGCGACGCACCGTGAGCGCCACGACGCGTTCGTGGCCGCGCTGGCCAGGGTTCCCGGGACCACGGCGTCCGTGCGGGCCGACTCCCACGACGCCGACGCCGCGTTGGCGGCCGTCCGCGACCTGCTCGCCGAACGGCCTGCGCCGACAGCGTTCGTGACGACCAACAACCGGATCACGGTGGGCGCCCTGCGGGCGTTCGCCGACCTCACCCATCCGCCGGCGCTCGTCGGCTTCGACGACTTCGACCTGGCCGACGTGCTCAAGGTCAGCGTCGTCGCGCACGACCCCGACGAGATGGGCCGGCTGGCCGCCGAGGTCCTGCTGCGCCGGCTCGCCGGCGACAGCAGCGACTACCGTCGGTACGTGCTGCCGATCCGTCTCGTGGTGCGCGGGTCGGGCGAGCGGGTGCCCGACCTCGGCCGGTGACTCAGTCGCGCCTGACCCCGGCGGCGCGCTCGACGAGACGTCGTACGACCCGCACCTCGTCGAGGTCGCGCGGCGCGTAGACCAGCAGGTAACCCAGCGGGAGGCTGAGGCCGGGCAGCCCGGCGAGCGGGTGCCGCTCACCCCATCCGGCGCCGATGACGACGGCGGCGTCGGCGAGGGGCAGCACGAGGTGCAGCGAGCCGTCGGAGTGGTGGACGTGCCCGATCTCGCCGTGGGTCGCCCCCAGCCACGGCGCGTGGCGCAGGTCGCGGGTGAAGAGCGCGTCGCCGCCGCGCTCGAGCCGGCTGAGCCCGGGGCGCACGACCGTCGGCCGGTCACGGACCATCGCCGCCAGCACCGTCCGGGTGGCCTCCCGCAACGGCGGCGACCCGAGCTGGTCGAGCTGCCGGTGCGGCACCGGGTGCGGCGAGATCCGCGGACGACCGCCCACCCGGGTGGGGAGCACGATGGGGCGCGCGGACAGGGCCCCGGCGTAGACCTCCGCCGAGGTCGTCTCGCGCGTGACCAGCCGCAGCGCGCTGGCCACGGCCCACCCGGCGGGGTTCGCGGGCAGACCACCGGGACCGAGGGCCCGCCAGGCGGCGTAGTCGCGCGCCAGGGCCCGCGGAAGACGCGCCAGTGCTCCGCCCGGGATCTGCGTCATGCGCTGGCGCCCGTCAGCCCGACGCCAGGGCCGCGCGGGCCGACCCGGTGGGTCAGCGTCCCGATGCGCTCGATCTCGAGGCGGATGGTGTCGCCGCCGGTGAGCCAGCGGTCGATCTCCATACCGCTGCCCCAGGGGAGGGTCCCCGAGGTGAGCAGCTCACCCAGGTGCAGCTGCTCGCCGCGGCTGGCCCACGCGACGAGGTCACCGACCGAGTGCTGCATCCCGGCCGTCGAGGTGGTGCTCCAGAGCGTGCCGTCGACCGTGACCGAGGCCGTCAGGCAGTCGAGGTGGGGCAGCACCTCGTCGGGCGAGACCACCTCTGCGCTCATGGCACTGGCGAAGCCCTTGGTCTTGACGACCGGGCCGAAGAGGCCCTCGGAGTGCTCGCGCCACTGCACGTCACGGGCGCTGAGGTCGTTGAAGACCACGAGACCGCCGATCGCCGCCTCACCCCTGCGCTCGTCGGCGTCGAGCACCGGGTGGACCAGCAGCATCCCGAACTCGAGCTCGAGATCGAGGTCGGCCGCGTAGGACGGCCAGGGAGCGGTCTCACCCTCGGTGTAGAGGTTGAGGGGGTTGCCGAGGTAGTAGGTGGGGTGCTCGTAAAACTCCCTTCCGGGTCGCAGCGGGGGGAACGTGGTGCGGGTGACCTTCTCGTAGGCGCTGATGACCGGACCCGGGTGCAGGGGGTGGTAGCGCTGGGCCAGGGCAGCGGCGGCCCTCGTCCAGTGCTGCTCCCACCCGGTGAAGCAGCGCAGCGTGAGGGGGGCGAAGGGCAGGGTGACGGCTCCGGGCCCGAGCGGGAGGCCACGCACCTCCTCGGCGAGGCCGCAGATGAGGTCGCGGGTGCGCTCACCCCCGGCCAGGAGGCCCACGAGGTCGTCGGCGGACGCGCCGAGCCGGGGCCTCCCACCGTATGGAGCCGCACCGCGCACCGTCGCCCCGAGGGCGAGCGCCAGCGGCAGCCACCGGTCACCGACCCGGGCCGCGACGGTGGCCCCCTCGGGGTGGAGCTCGCGACGAAACCTCACGGGACCACCTTCCTGGCGTCGCTGCCGGCTGCGGGTCGGGAAGGAGCCCGCAGACACCCGTCGGACGGGATCAAGCGCAACCTATCCAGCCTCGTCAGGCGGCGGGTGCTAACGGGTGACTGGTAGTCAATCTCACCCGTTCACCTCACCCGGTGGGGGTCTCCGCGGGGGGCAGCTCGACCTCGTCGCCCACCGAGATGGAGCCCGAGGTGAGCAGCCGGAAGACCGTCCCCCCGCGCTCGTGCAGAGCCCGGGCGGCGCCGGGGCCGATCCCGTCGTCGAGCAGCCGGCACGGTGCGGCCTTGCGCACGACCTCGAGCTCGACGGCGCCGATCCGCACCCGCTCCCCCGGGCGGGTCGGCAGGCGCCCGGCCGAGATCGTGAGGTTGCGGCGGGTGAGGCCCGGCTCGACGGGGCGCCCGAGCGCGGCCGCGGCGGCCGCGAGGTCGGGGGCCGACTGGATGGTGACGTGCCGGTGGCGGCTCCCGTGGTAGCGGTCACCGACGAGGCCGACCCCGGCCTCCGCCTCCACCGTGGCCACGCTGCGCGTCGGCAGTCGAGTGCCCGGGGCGAGGTGGATGGCGGTGACGACGGGGGGCTCCATACGGGCGGAACACCGAGGCGCCGAGCCGTATGCCGCCCCGCCGGGGCGAGGTGACCGGCGCGCGGTCTATGAGCCGGGTCGTGCGCTGCGGCGACCCGTTGCGGGGTGCCGGCTTTCCCGCGGCGCCGCGCCCACGGGTGGCTCCGGTGGGCGAGGATGAGCAGATGAACGAGGTCACCGTGCACGACGCGCCCGAGGCGCACCGCTACGAGGCCGAGACCGGGGGTGCGGTGGCCGGATTCGCGGCCTACCGGCTCTCGGGTGGGGTCATCACCTTCACGCACACGCAGGTCGACGCGGCGTACGAGGGTCAGGGGGTCGGCGGTGCGCTGGCCCGGGGAGCCCTCGACGACGCGCGGGCGAAAGGGCTCGCCGTCGTACCACTCTGCCCCTTCATCAAGGCGTGGATCGAGCGGCACCCCGCCTACGCCGACCTCGTCGCGAGCTGACGGGTTTCTCCGCCCGAGGAGCGCCTTCGGTGGCCTCGGCGCGTGGGGACGCCCAGACACAGTGGGGTAATGCCTCGCTGCCCACCGCGTCGCATCACCCCGCAGGCGTTTCCGCTCGGCAGTCTGGGGAGGCAGAGGGGTTGAACGTCGCTCTCAGGAGCGTGAGATCACCCCGAACTGACGGGATGGCCCCGGCACTACTCTCGTCGTGTGCCCGAGTTCAGCTGGCGACCGGCCAACGACGCGACGAACGACGACGTCGAGGCCGTGTTCGACGCCGGTGGCGCCCGCAAGTGCCGCTGCCAGGCGCTCAAGGCGCCGGGCTGGATCTGGCGCGACACGACCCAGGAGCAGCGCGACGCCGCGCTCCTGGAGCAGGTCGGCTGCGGCACGAGCGGCCCCACGTCGGGCCTCATCGGCTACGTCGACGGCGAGCCGGCCGGCTGGGTCGCGGTCGAGCCGCGGGAGAACTACCCGCGGATCTGGGCCCGACAGAAGTCGTGGATGCGAAGGGACCCCGACCTCGAGGGCGTCTGGTCGGTCACCTGCTTCGTCGTGCGTAAGGGTTTTCGTCGACAGGGACTGATGTACGAGCTCGCCGCTGCGACCGTCGACTACGGCAGGCAGGTCGGCGCTCGCGTCCTCGAGGGTTACCCCACCGAGCCGATCCCGGGGAAGACCGTGATCTGGGACGAGGCGTCGGTCGGGCTGCTCCAGGTCTTCCTCGACGCCGGCTACGAGCTCGAAGCGTCCCCCACCCTGCGCCGGAGGGTGGTGCGACACCGGCTCGGTGCCCCGTCCTGACGGTGGTATCTGGCGATACCATCGGGTCATGGCCATGACCTTGAGGTTGAGTGAGAACGACGACCAGATGCTGAGCGAGCGCGCTCGCAGCGAGGGCCGCAGCAAGCAGGACGTGGCCAGGGAGGCCATCCGCACCTACCTCACCGACCAGGTGCTGCGGGTCGAGGATCTCGAGGACGAGCTGGCGCTGGCCCGGTATCGGCTCCGACGTGAGCTGGGTGAGGTGTCCTACGTCTCGCAGGCCGAGGCCCGGGCCTCTCTGGGGCTCCCCCCGGCCCAGACTCCCACTACCAGCGCTTGAGCTACGAGATCGTCTGGGCCGACGAGGCGTTCACTGCCGCTGCGGCCTTCATGCTCGAGGACCCCGTCGGGTTGACGGCAGTTTTCGACTGCGTGGACGGCCTCGGCACAGACCCGCGCCCGCCCGCGGCGTTCCCGTGGGGGGCCAGCGGTGTTCTGCGTCTACGTGTCGGTCGCTACCGGGTGCTCTACGAGATCGTCGACCCGATCATCCGGATCGACGTCCTCCACCTCGGCCGGGGCGGCTGATCACCTGGTGCCGCGAGTTGGAGTCAACCGGTGAAAGCAGAGGGCCAGTGGACCTCTTGGTACGGCGGCCCCCTGGGTGGTGTTCGTCGGGTCACCTACGGGGCTCCTTTGCGACACCTGGGCGCTCTGCTCAGCTCAGTGGGGGCTTGTACAGCGGTGGCCCCGCCGACTGACCGACGACCATTGCCTGAGGTCGAGGCAATACGTAATGGGGCATACATGCCCGTTGAGCGGGGGCAATGGTCGTCGGTAGGCCGGCTGGCCGGCAGGCTGGATATGGTCGCGCGGGCGCAGGACTCATGGCTGTGCCCTGGCCGTCGGGAGGCTGGTCGGAACAGTGAGCTCCTGCCGCGAGGTCGCGGCGTCATCAGCGACGAGCAAAGTGCTTCCAGTGCCCCTCTGACACGACCTCGACGTTGCCGTCGACCACCGTGATGGCCGTCTCGTCGTCCATCGCGTACGCCGGGCCCGCGATGCCAGCCGCCCACTGCTCTGCCTCGGCCATGGAGTTGCCCGGCAGGCCGTCGTGAGCCAGATGGGGGCAGATCGAGAAGTCGACGACACCCAGGGTGCTCACGTCCCCGCTCGGCGGTCTCCACTGGATGAAGTCGTCCCGACCTCGGGGGTCATCACCATGCTCCCGGCGCTCAGCCCGACCCACACGGTCTCGCTCAGCGACGGAAGCAGGTCCGCCAGCCCGGACTCCCGCATCCAGTGGCACAGGTAGAGGACATCTCCGCCCGCCACGAGCAGGACATCGGTCTCGCGGACCAGGGGCACCCAGCGCTCTCGATCGATGCTGGGCAGCGCGGTCAGCTCCAGCACACCGACGGACTTCCAGCCCAGGTCGACCATGGGGTTCTCGGAGTGCCCACTGATGAACTGCCAGGCTTTGTCACCAGGGCCGACCCCGGGGTGTCCGTACATCGCGGTGGGGATGCACAAGGCACTGGAGTCGGCGATCGGCTTGCCCAGCAGAGCGACCAACGCGTCGCGGATGCTCGGGTTCGTGACGCCGCCCGAGGTGAGGAGGAGCCTCATCGACTGCCTCCATCGTCCTGGGCGGCCCGAAGAGCCGAGGCCCGGGGGGTGCGCTTTCCCGTCCAGAGTCTCCAGACCCGGGCTCCCAGCCCGAACGGTACGAGGAGCACGAGGGGAGTCAGCAGCGACGTCCCGACCGTGAACGTCGAGGGACCGCCCTGGCCCGAGGTGGCGCTCATGGTCAGGAAGGACGTCGACCACGACGCGGTCGCCCCGGTTGACGCGGCGGACTCGAGGGCGGAGAGGAAGGCACTGGTGCTCAGGACGACGGCGAACACCCCGATGGCGACCGCGGCCGCCAGCCAGATCGTGCCCCGCAACCACGACGGCACCATCCTCGCCCCGGCCACCTCGGCAGCGAGCACTCGCGGCGGGCCGAGCCGCTGGATGGCCCTCGCACCCCCAGCGTCGGCGGCCGACTCGACGAGGTTGGCGCGGAGCTCGTCGACCCGCGCCCTCAGCTCACGGCGCCCCAGACCCTGGTACTCGAGCGCGGCGTCGTACCGGGTGAGGTAGACCACGGCCCGTACGCCGTCGCGAAAGCCGAGTCCGGGGACCCGGTTCTTCGCCAGCAGGCCGATGAGCCCGCCGGCGAGGGTGACGAGCAGGATGCCCACGCCGGCGAGGTTGAACACGGTCAGGTCGAGATTCATCGCAGGGTTCCCTTCGAGGTGATGGTCGCGACCAGGGCGGCCAGGTGGTTCCAGGAGTCGAGGGAGCGGGCCAGCTCGTCCGCCCCGGCGGTGGTCAGCCGGTAGTACTTGCGGGCCGGCCCCCGCTCCGACGGCACGAAGTGCGCTTCCACCCAGGTGGCCCGCTCGCAGCGCGCGAGCGCCGGGTAGACCGTGCCCTCGGCGATGTCGGTGAGACCGGCGTCCTGCAGGCGCACGACGAGGGCGTAGCCGTAGTCCTCATGCTCGCGGATCAACCAGAGCAGGAGCAGCGTGATCAGCCCCTTGAGCATCTGGGGATCGGTCGTTGGCACGCTACTAAGTTATGCCCGGTACTGTGCGATGTCAACTAGCTGGATTCCAGGCGGCCGGCGCCGCTCGTGCCGTGGACGGCCCGGGGTCAAGCCCCGGGGGGAGAGAACTCAGGCTCGAGGGCGATCCTCGCGCCCCGGTGCGACGCAACCGGGCTGCCAGGGCGACGACGCTAGTCGCCGTACGGGGTGCGCGCTGCTGTGGGCAGCGCTGCCCTCAGCAGCGCGCTCTTCCCCTATCGGCACCCGCGGCCTCAGGCTCTATTCCATGAGCGAAGTCGACGTCGATCCGGCGCAGGTGTTGGACCAGGAGCTGTACCGCCAGCTGTTCGAGCGGCGCACGCTGCTGCTCGGTGAACCCCTCGAGGCCCGCAACAGCAACCGGTTGTGCACCGCACTGCTCGTCCTGTCGGCCCAGGACCCGCACTCGGACATCCGCCTGCTGATCAACTCGCCGGGCGGGTCGGTGCCGGGGATGCTGGCGATCCGGGACTGCATGCGGGCGATCCCCAACGACGTGAGCACCGTCAACGTCGGGATGGCCTACAGCGCGGGACAGTTCCTGCTGTCGTCGGGCACGAAGGGCAAGCGCTACGCCATGCCGCACGCCAAAGTGCTGCTGCACCAGGGATCTGCGGGGATCGGAGGGACGGCGATGGACATCGCCATCCAGGCGGACGACCTGCGCCACACCAGGGACACCGTGCTCGCCTGCATCGCCGAAGACACCGGGCAACCGGTGGGGCAGGTGGAGGAGGACTCGCGGCGCGACCGGTGGTTCACCGCTGCAGAGGCCAGGGCCTACGGGTTCATCGACGAGATCGTCGAGACGGCCGACGACGTGCTGCCCACCCGTCGTACCCCCGTCGGGCTGGGGACGTCGCGATGAGCAGCTACACGATCCCGTACGTGACGACGCGCACCAACCAGGGCGAGCGCACCGTCGACATCTACAGCCGCCTGCTCGCCGAGCGGATCATCTACCTCGGCACGGGGATCGACGACGGCGTGGCCAACGCCGTCATCGCCCAGCTCCTCCACCTCGAGAACGACAACCCCGACACCCCCGTCTCGCTCTACATCAACTCGGCGGGGGGGTCGATCCCGGCGACCCTGGCGATCTACGACGCGATGCAGTTCATCCGCCCCCTGGTCGAGACCACGTGCGTCGGACAGGCTGCCGCGACAGCGGCCGTGCTCCTCGCCGGCGGAGCCCCGGGTCGGCGCAGCATCCTCCCGCACGCGCGCGTGGTCATCCACGCACCGGCGGCGGAGGGCCGAGGCGCGATCCCCGACCTGATCCTCGAGGCCGACGAGGTCGAACGGGTCCGCACCATGCAGGAGGTGATCCTCGCCGCGCACACCGGCCGCAGCACCGAACAGGTCCGGCGCGACACCGACCGGGATCTCATCCTCACGCCTCGGGCCGCGGTGGAGTACGGAGTGGTCGACTCGGTCGTGGCGTCGCGCGAAGTCTGAGTCAGGCTGCGACGCCTGGGTCGGGCTGCGAGGTCACGCGCGGGACTGCTCGATCGGTCGCCGGAATGCGACCTCAGGCGCCGGACGGCTCGATCAGGCAGCGAGGCACACCGGTCCGGAGGACCGCACGCTCGCGCGGGCCAGCTGCATAGCCGCTCCGCGCATCAGGTCCAGCACCGTGGTGTCCAGAGCTCCGGCGACGGCGGACAGCAGCTCGGAGGAGGCGTCCTTCCGGCCGCGTTCGAGCTCGGAGAGGTACTGCGGTGAGACACCGGCACGCCCCGCCACGTCGAGGATGCGCTCGCCCCGCATCGTGCGCTCCTCGCGCAGCTGCCGTCCGACCACCTCGCGCCACAACGGTTCCGCTGCCGAGTCGCGGGTCGCTTCGGCCGGGTGCAGGCGTACGACGTCTCCCATCTCTCCACGGTAGGCGCCGGGCCGTTCGGGGGGACTGATTTGCGTTTCGCTGTCGGCGGACAGGCGTATCAGGTCATCGAATCCATCGGCCTTGCACCTGAACCTCACGCGCAGGTCAACCTGTTACACCCGTTCGACGCGGTCGGCCTGTGGTCCTCGATCGCTCTGTCGCACCTGGTACCGGACCCGATCGCCTTGGTGCAGCGCCTCGGCGCCTCTGATGACCGACACGTGCACGAACAGGTCCGCGCCTCCCGCGTCAGCGGCGATGAAGCCGAACCCCCGCTCCGCGTCGTAGCGCGCGACCACTCCCTCGCCGCCGCGCGCCGGGACGTCGGATGCCTCCCTGTGTCCCGACCGTGCGCGGGTCGTCGACGTCGCGTGTGCGCCCCGCGGTGTCGAGCTGCGCGCGAGGCGCACGTCGCGAGCCTGCGGGCCCTTCTCGCTCACGACAATGTAGTACGTCACCCGGTCCCCCTCGCCCAGCTCGGGGAGCCCGTCGGCCAGCGCCCGGACGTGGACGAAGACATCGGGGCCGCCCGACTCGGGGGTGATGAACCCGAAGCCCTTGTCGCCGTCGTACCAGGACACGGTGCCGTCCGCCCCGTCGGATGCCACGGTCTGCTGGGCGGCCTGGGCTCCCAAGGGCAGCAGATGGTCAGCCTGCGGTCCCTTCTCCCCGTCGACAACGAGGAACGCCACCCGCTGCCCCTCCGAGACCACGCCGCCCGCCACGATGGCCGAACTGTGCACGAAGATCTCGTCACCACCACTGTCGGGCGTGATGAAGCCGTACCCCTTGGCCGGCTCGTACCAGGCGATGGTGCCGAGCACGCCCAGCGGTGTATCGGCGGCCTGGTCGGCCGTGACCCGGACGCGGCGGGCCTGCGGGCCGCGCTCCCCCTCGCCGATCTCGAACTCAACCACCTGCCCCTCCCGGAGCAGCTTCATCGCGTCGGCGCTGACGATCTCGGACGCGTGCACGTACAGGTCCTCTGCCTCCTGCCCAAGGGCGATGAAGCCGAACCCCCGGTCGGCATCGAACCAGCGGACGGTTCCCTCGGTCACGGCTGACTCCTTGTCGAAACTACGGTCGTGTTCCCCCAGTGTCCCCGACGGGACTGCGACACGCGCCCGACGCCCGACACCCGACACCCGACGCCAGACGCCCGACAGTGCTCGCACCGTCGGGCCAAGTGCCCGACTGCGAGACTCACGGCACCCGGCGCCGCGCCGACAGCGGCAGAGTCGGGCGACCTGCTGCAGTGCGGCATGGTCGGGCGTTCGGCCGCAGTGCCGCAGGTCCGGGTCAATGATGAGGACGATGACACCCCGACCCCCACCTACAACCTCGCCGCCTTCACGGGCTGCGTCTTGGAGCCGCTGCAGCGCGGGGCCAATCACGCGATCACCAAGCAAGCCTTCGATTATCGAGCCTACGCTCCGGTCGACGAGCCTCTTGTGACGGTCGCGCCCCAAGGGGTCGTCGTGGTCGAGGGTATGTTCCTCTAGCGTGGCGAGCTGTGTTCGCGTTGGGATATGTCCATCTTCTTGAACCTGCCGTTCCCTGTCACCGTCGCGCGCATGGTTCAACGAGACGGTGTTCCTGCTGACCCCGCGCACCCATCTTGGTTGCGACACCTTCAGGGACAACGCTTCTACCTCGCGGCATGCAAACCCGCAGAGCAGCGACTCACGTCATCGACAACTCCTGAGTCGCCACGTCCGCACCTCGGAACAAGTCAAGTCGTTTGAGACAGCGGTTGGTCATGCGCTCTGGATGAACGCTTCTCGTGAGGGCGGGTTGATCCAGGCTGCGGCCGGCAGCTTTGGGGGGTGAGGGCGCCGGTGGCGGAACCGGTCGGGGTTCGCGGCGTACGCGTTGTCGAGGGTCTGCTGCCGCAGGGCGCGGATCTCGTGGGCGGTGCCGTGGTGGACCGACGCGGGGGTGTGCAACCCGATCCCGGAGTGGCGGTGCTCGTGGTTGTAGTAGCCGAAGAACGCCTCACCGAACGCGCGGGCGTCGGCGACGGACCCGAAGTTCTGCGGGAACGCGGGGCAGTACTTCATCGTCTTGAACTGGGACTCGCTGTACGGGTTGTCATTGCTGACCCGGGGCCTGGAGTGGGATCGGGTGATGGTCAGGTCGACCATCAGCTGCGCGACGGGCTTGGACGTCATGGACGTGCCCCGGTCGGCGTGGATGACCTCGGGCTTGCCGTGCACGCGCATCGCCGCCTCCATCAGCTCCTTCGCGATCTGGGAGTCCTCCCGAGCCGCGACGGTCCAGCCGACGACGTACCGGGAGAAGATGTCGAGGATGACGTACAGGTCGAAGTACACCCCGCGTTCGGGCCCCTTCAGCTTGGTGATGTCCCACGACCAGACCTGCCCCGGACGGACCGCGACCAGCTCCGGGACCGCCCGCGGCGGGTGCTTCGCCTGCGAACGACGTTCTCCTGCAGCGCTGTTGGCGCGTAGGACCCGGTGCATGCTCGACTGGGAACACAGGTAGGTGCCCTCGTCGAGTAGCGTCGCCCACGTCTGCGCGACCGACTTGTCCACGAACCGCTCGCCGGTCAGGACACCCAGGACCTGCGCCCGCTCGACCTCGCTCAAGGCGTTGGCCGCGGCCGGCCGAGGGCGGGCCGGGCCGAGGATCCGCGGTTGCTGCGCCCGGTAGTGACCCGCACGGGAGCGGCCCAGCAACGCGCAAGCCCGGGCGATCCCGACCTGCTGCGCCAGGTCGTCGACGGCCGGGTTGATCACCGCGTCGACCGCGGCTCGGTGTCCGCGCTCTCGGAGAGCATCTCCAAGAGCGCGTGAGCTTTTCCCACGAGATCCAATGCGGCCCTACTGCGGGCCAGTTCCGCCTCAGCCTTCGCCGCCCGCGCCGTCAGCGCCGCGATCTGGGCATCACGCGGGTCCCGACGCGCCGCCGCCGGACGCTGCCCCAAGGCCTCCTGGGCGCCGGCGTCACGCGCACGGCGCCACTCGATCACGTGCGAGGAGTACAACCCCTCCCGACGCAGGATCTGACCGCGCTGCCCCCGCTCGGCCGCGTCATACTCCGCGAGGATCGACGCCTTGTACTCGGCCGTGAACACCCGCCGCTTCGGCCGGTCCCCTCGAGGTCCCATGACCCCATCATCGCTGGCGAGATCCGCCGTCGTCATCGTCATCGTGCTCCACCAATCACGCCCCGTGCAGAGGGAAAGAACTACAGCACCGCTGTCTCATCCAATCCTGACGCACAGGGCCTCGGCAGATCCGGTCGTGTCGCGTGGTTGGCAGCGTAACGATAGAGGAACCCGCCACAATGTGCTCCGGGAACACGACCAGGCCGTCCACCGCGTCCCGCAGAGAATCCCTCATCGGGATAGTTGATCGCTGCCCTCGGCCCCTTCACCCTGGGGTCCCGCTGGGAGGTGACGAGCCAGAGCGTGACACCTCAGGGCAGGTGCCGGACAGTACGTAACGTGAGCAGGGGTGACGACAGGTCTGAGGCGCAGGTGTGGGCTGCGGCGTGCGCTGGCGACTCCGAGTCGTTCGGCCTGGTCTTCGACCGTCACCAGGCTCGGGCGTACCGCCATGCTTGTCGGCTGGTCGGGGATGTGTCGCAGGCTCAGGATGTGACGGCGACGGCCTTCCTGGAGCTGTGGCGCCGGCGTTCCGAGGTGCGGGTGGTGGACGGGTCGGTCCTGCCTTGGCTGCTCGTCACGGTCACGAACGTGGCCCGTAACACTCGTCGCTCGACGCGGCGATATCGGGCCTTGCTTGACCGGTTGCCCCGCGGCAGCCCCGCCCGTGATGCCGCCGACGAGGCCCTCGACCGCCTTGGCGTGGCTGGCATGACACCGGGCATGGCGGCAGCGCTGGCCGCCCTGAAACCCGTGGACCAGGCGCTGCTGGTGCTGGTGACTCTCGAGGGTTACTCGATCGCCGACGCCGCGGAGGTGACCGGGCTGACCGAGGGGGCAGCCAAGACGCGCCTCAGCAGAGCCCGCGCCGGTCTCCGGGCAGTCGTTTCCCCCACCTGCACCACGGAAGGAGCCATCTCATGACCCTCAGCGAGCACGGCACCCCGGCGCCAGGGCTTGACCCGGTCTACGCGTCCGCCCTGCGGCAGGCCGTCGTGGACCACGTGGCCACCACTCCCGCCCGGAGCAGCCCGTCAGGCCTGGTGCGCCACCGGTGGCACGGACTGACCCGGCGAGCAACAGCAGGCATCGCAGCGGTCGCGGCCATCGCGTGCGCAGGGACGGCTGCCTACGCGCTCTCGGTGATCCTCCCCGGCGGCACGCAGACCACGACGCTTGCCTCGCCGGTGACGGTAGTCCGCTCCGGGACGGCGACGGTCGAGCTGGGGGTGCGACCGGCGGGGGTGACGTCCGTAGCGGTCGAGGTCTCATGCCTCACCGCTGGCCGCATCGACTGGCCTGACAGCTCCGGCATGGTGTGCTCTGCCGACGACGCAGCAAGCGCCGGCAGCCCGGCGACGAACGTCCTGTCCTTGGCCGACGGGCAGCACAGCCTGACCTTCACCGCTTCCCCCGAGGTCACCTGGCGACTGACCGCGACGTATGCCACGAGCACCGAAACCGCCTGGAAGATCAACGACAAGGGTGAGACCTACGGCGTCGTCAACTCGCACGGGGAGCCCACCCTCATCGCGGTCGTCGCCACCAACGGTCAGCAGGGCTACACCTACGGCACCGACCTCGCCAACGCCGGCGGCCCCCCACCCACGTCACCTGACGAGGCCGTCGCACGGAGCAAGGCCAACCAGGGCAAGACGTTCAGCGTCCCCGTCTACGAGTCCGACGGACGAACCCAGATCGGGGTCTTCACTGTCGGTGGATAGCTGCTAAGCCCACCCCTCCCCGGACTTGGCGGGCCGAGCCCCTCCAGATCAAAACGCTCGCGGCGCCGGCGAGGGCTTGATGGGCGTCCCACCGAGGATCCTCTTACGGCGTTCGGACGACGTAGCCTCGAGCGGCGTCACTGCTCCCGCACGCTGTTCCGCCTGCGAGACGGGCGGTGGTGTTGGACGGTGTTCTCGGAGAGGTTGGACCCACCTTGGGGACGGCGGGCTGTTCTGGAGTCAGCCCTCCCTCGCACCCGCGAGCTAGCGGGGTGAGTTTTCGCTGTCGCCGGCATATAGGTCCACGGTCAGGGCGATGCCGCGGGCCCCCAACGCCATCATCGTTCCCGGCTCTATGGAGACGCCCTCGTTCACGTGCTCCATGAACCAGCCGCAGAACAAGTCAACCTCGTGCTGGGTGCGGACCGCCGCCCACGCGGATAGGTCGCTGGTCAGGCGTCCGAGGATCGCAGAGACCTGGACGTCGAAATCAGCCGGCTCTGTCTCGTCGGCTTCAAGCCTCCACAGGCCAATGGGCGCGATCCTCATCGCCCGGGACGATATGAGCTCGTCTCCCTTCATCCACCCCTCAGTGGGTTCGCTGCCGAGCAACGCCGACACGTCGTCAGGGACCAGGTCTTCTCCGAAAATCCTCAGACAGGCGACGGCGCGCGCAAGGTTGGCCACTGGTCAAGGCTACCTACCGGCGCAGCGAGAAGACGGACCGATTCAGCACGACGGCGGTGGCCGACAGGCGGCAGGGTGGACGTACCGAACCGCATCAAGGCGCGTACCTTCAGCCGCGCGGCCTCGGCGTGCTACTTGCCAGCTCCCTGGACAGCCATGCCTCGCAGTCCTCGAGCATGCTGTGCGCCCGCCGAGTCTTCGTGACTCATCCCGCCAGCCGCCAATCCGGCGCGCAAGCAGTGGGCGAAAAGCTCCACCGTCGAGCGATCGAACCCGCGGACCATGAAGTTCCGGGGGCTAGTGACGATGACCCCAAAGTGGAACCGGGGGGCGAGTTGCTGGTGAAGAGCTCTGGCGTCCTGCTCTGTCAGGCCAGGGATGTCGATGCTCCACGACTCGTGCTGGTCCAAGTTCACGATTGGCAGCCTGGACGTCCGCCGCGAGTGCGGCCGTCCCACTTCGCCGCGGGTACACCACGTACCGCAACGGGCTCGGGAGCGTCCCGCTGGGGGGGAAAGGTCGGTGAGTGACCTCCGGTTCTCCTTTGGCCTACAGGTTCAGATTGTCGAGGGTCCGTAGCGCCTGCTCTGGCATGCTGCTGACATGGCGTTCGAGCGTGACATCTGGCTGGTAGCCCTTGAACGACCTCCTGTCCACGCCGAGATCAGGGCCTTCTGGAACGCGAAGGCGAACTCGGTTTTCGACGAGCGGAGTCAGCATGCTCGCCTGTGGATCGGGCAGACCCGTGCGGACACCTTCCCGGGCCCGGCGGGTAGGGTGACGAGTCTTCTGACGTTGCGCGGTACGACGCCGGACTACTGTGCGCCGACGGTCACGCCCGAGTTGATCCAGGCTTTGTGCGCCGCCTTTGGGTCGGCGCCCGAAGAGGAGGTGCTGCCCCAGGTGGAGCCCACACACCTTCGCGATTTCCTCGACGTGAACCAAGGTCGCTACCTGGTCTACGACGGCTGAACAGGTGCATTGATAGCTGGCCCGCCTTGCTCCGGGCAACCTGTCCCGAAAGCCGAACCTTCACGGGAACGCTCAAGAGGTCCAAGCGCAGATGCGCGCACTGGTGTCCCGTATGGCCCGCCCGGTGAAGGTGACCGTTCAGGTAGCTCAAACGGGACGACGCCGCTGATGTCTCCCGGCTCTGTTCGAGTGCCTTCGGCCTACCTCAGCTGTGTTGCTTGCGCATGCATGACCCTCCACGCCCTCGCATCGCTTTGCATCCTCCTTGACGTCCGACTGTCAGCAGGGGCCGAGCCGACCCGCAGTCGAGGTGCGTCTACGTGGGCGGAAAGAGGTGCGATTCAACCTGGAGGCGCTGGGCGGTCGCAGGTCTTTCAGCGCTACCAACCGGCCCGCACAACCCTCGCAACAGCGGGATAGATGCGGGCGTTCCTACCTCAACCTGCTGCCGACCTCAGAACGCGCTGATCCCCGTCTCAGCCCGCCCGATGATGAGCTTCTGGATCTGCGAGGTGCCTTCATACAAAGTCATGACGCGGGCGTCGCGCATGAGCTTCTGCACGGGGTACTCGTCGACGTAGCCGTAGCCGCCGAAGACCTGGATCGCGTTGTTGGAGGCGCGGACCGCGGCCTCGGAGGCGAAGTACTTGGCCTTGCTCGCCTCGATGGTGAAGGGCTCGTGACGTTCGATGAGGTCGGCCGCGCGCCAGGTGAGGAGGCGGGCCGCGTCGGCGTCGACGGAGATCTGGGCGATGAGGTCCTGCACGAGCTGGTACGACGCGATGGGCTTGCCGAACTGCTGCCGCTGGCGCGAGTAGTCGACCGACGCCTCGAGGCAGGCCTGCACGATGCCGACGCACCCGGCGGCGACGGAGACGCGGCCCTTGTCGAGCGAGGCCATCGCGTAGCGGAAGCCCTTGCCCTCCTCGCCGACCAGCGCCGACGACGGCACCCGCATGTCAGCGAACGACAGCTCGGCCGTGGCCTGGCCGCGCAGCCCGAGCTTGCCGTGGATCTCCGTCCGCTCGAAGCCCGGGGTGTCGGTCGGCACGAGGAAGCACGAGACCCCGCGGGCGCCGTCGTCGCTCGTGCGGGCGAAGACGAGGGCGACGTCGGCCCAGGTGCCGTTGGTGATGAAGATCTTGCTGCCGTTGATGACGTAGTCGCTGCCGTCACGGGTGGCGCGGGTGCGCAGGTGACCGGCGTCGGAGCCGTTGTCGGGCTCCGTGAGGCCGAAGCACCCGAGCTTGGTGCCGGCGCAGATGCCCGGCAGCCACTCCTGCTTCTGCTCCTCGGTGCCGTGGTCGAGGATGATCTTGCCGACCAGTCCGAGTGACACCGACACGATGCCGCGGACGGCGGAGTCGGCGCGGCCGAGCTCCTCCATACCGATGCAGTAGGTGATGTAGTCGCCGCCGAGGCCGCCGTACTCCTCCGGCACGGTGAGGCCGAAGAAGCCCATCTCGCCGAGCTTCGGGATGATCGCGGTGTCGACCGACTCGCGCCGGTCCCACTCCATCCGGTGCGGCACGACCTCCTTCTCGAGGAAGTCGCGCGCGGCCTGCTGCCACGCGCGCTGGTCGTCGGTGAGGGCGAGGTCGACCACGGGGACTCCTTCGTCTGGCTGCCTGGGTGCCGTCGTCGACCGGCCGGGTGCGCCGGTACGGCGTCGCCAACTCTGCCACGCCCGCCCGCCCCGCCGCCGGGGTGGGCGCTGCCGCACCCGGCCTCGTCAGGCGTCCCGACCGGTCGTGCGCCCTCCGGAGGCGGGCGGGGCGCTCAGCCGACGGCTGTGATCACGCAGGCGGTCTGCGGCCGCGCGCAGGTAGCGGCTGATGGTGGCCTGCTCCTCGTCGGTGAACTCGTCGGAGAGTGCGTCGAGGTCGGCGAAGAGGGGGCCCAGCTCACCGAGGAGGCGGTTGACCGCCTCATCCTGCGCGACCAGCCGGACCCGACGCCGGTCGGTGCCCTCCCGCGACCGGGCCACGTGCCCTGCCCGCTCGAGGCGGTCGACCAGCTCGGTCGCAGAACCGGTGCTGATACGCAGCCGCTGACCCAGCTCTGCGGGGCCGACCTGGCCGTCCTCCTGGTCCATCACATGGCCCAGGGCCTGGTAGTCGAGCAGCCGCAGGCCGAGCTTGGCCGCGAGGGCGTGGTCGAGCCGAGCGGCAGCGCGGTTGACCGACCGCAGCGACCAGGAGACGTCGTGCGCCGAGACCCTCGCGCGCTCCAGGTCCTCCGCCCGCTGGTCACCCTGCCTGTCGTCCATCCCCTGATCCTAGTTGACAGTTACCTCCGTAACGGAGAGACTCGGAAAAGGAGATGAAAGGGAGTACCCATGACCACGAACCGCCCTGGGCCGCAGCCCCACCCGCTCTCACCCACCCGCCTGTCCCCCACCCGCCTCCGAGCCCTGCTCATCGTGCTGTGCGCGGGTCTCGCCCTCGTCGTGGCCGGCAACTCGGCCCTGTCAATCGCCCTGCCCGACATCGCCGCCGACCTGGGCGCCGACCAGTCGGCCCTGACGTGGATCATCGACGCCTATGCGCTGACCTTCGCGGCCCTCCTGCTCACGATGGGCATCGCCGCCGACCGCATCGGGCGTCGGACCGTGCTGGTGGCCGGCCTGGCGGTCTTCGGCTCTGCGTGCGTCGCGTCCGCCTTCTCGCCTGACCCTGGGTGGTTCATCGCGCTGCGGGCGCTCGCGGGGGTGGGAGCGGCTGCGGTCTTCCCGGTGACCCTCTCCGCCCTGGTCGAGGCGTATCCGGAAGAGCGCCGGGGCTTCGCGATCGGGGTGTGGTCGGGGGTGAGCTCAGCCGGGGCGGTGGCCGGCACGATCATCGCGGGCGCTCTGCTCGAGGTGTGGTGGTGGGGCAGTGTGCAGCTGCTCTTCGGGGGGGTCGCGCTGGCCATCGTCATCCCCGTCGTCGTGCTCGTGGCGCAGAACAGCAACCCCTCGCTCTCGCTGGACCCGCTGGCCGCGGTCTGGTCGATCGTGGGCCTGGCGGGCCTCGTCCTCGCCGTCGTCGACGGTCCGCAGCGCGGGTGGCTCGACACCGTGACCCTCGTCGCTCTGGCCGTCGGGGTGGTGGGGATCGTGGCCTTCGTCGTGCACCAGCTGCGGTCCGAGACCCCCTCGCTCGACGTGCGGCTCTTCGCGAACCCGGGGCTCGCTGCCGGCTCCCTCATCGTCACGGTCCAGTTCTTCGCCTCCCTAGGCTTCTTCGTCCTCTCGCCGCAGTACCTGCAGATCGTGCTCGGCTACACCCCGCTGGGGGCGGCGTTCGCGCTGCTGGTGGTGCCGGTGGGGGTGGGTATCGGTATCGGGGCAGCCGCGGCGCTCACCGCCCGCTTCGGGGCCCGAGCACCCGGCTCGCTCGGGCTCCTGCTCATGGGCGCGTGCTTCGGGCTCTTCGCCGGGGGCCTGACCGGCGGCCTGGACCCTTCCCTGTGGGTGCTGGGGGCAGGCGTCACCGTCTTCGGCGTCGGTTTCGGGATGGGGATCACTCCAGGCACCGAGCTGATCCTCGCCGGCCTCCCGGCGGAGAGGCGCTCGACGGCCAGCGCGGTCAACGACCTCACCCGAGAGGTCGGCGGGGTCCTCGGGATCGCGGTCCCGTCGAGCGTCCTGGTCAGCTACTACCGGGCCGACATCACGCCGGCTCTGGCGGGGTTGCCTGAGCAGGTCCGCGAGGCAGTCGGTGCGGGCGCGGGTACGGCGATCGGCGTCGCCGGCTCCCTCGGTGACGACGGTCAGGTGCTGGCTGACGCCGCACGGCAGGCCTTCGCCGTCGGGCTCGGCGCAGCGATGGTCGTCGCGGCGGTCGTCCTCGTCGTCGCGTCGGTCGTCACCTTCGTGCTCGCACCGGGCAAGCCCGACGCTGCCCGGGTGAGGGTGGAGCACTTCCATGGCTGACCCTGCGCCCGTCCCCCGGACCTATGGTCTTCGGCCCGAAGGTCAGAGGACGGCGAGCATCCCGCCGTCGACGTAGACCACCTGGCCGGCCACGAAGTCGGAGGCCGGCGAGACGAGGTAGAGCAGCGTGCCGACGAGGTCGTCGACGCGACCCCATCGGCCGGCCGGTGTGCGTCGCTCCACCCAGGCGCTGAACTCCGCATCCTGCACGAGCGCCGAGGTCAGCTCGGTCTCGATGTAGCCGGGACCGAGGGCGTTGACCTGGATGCCGTGCGGGGCGAGGTCGGCGCACATCCCCTTGGTGAGCATGAGCAGCCCACCCTTGGTAGCGGCGTAGGGGGCGATGCCGGGGCGCGCGACCTCGCTCTGCAACGAGCAGACGTTGACGATCTTGCCGCAACCCCGGGGCACCATCGCCCGGGCGACCTCACGGCCCACGAGGAAGGCGCTCGTGAGGTTGGTCTCGAGGAGCCGGTGCCAGTCATCGTCCTCGAACTCCGTGATGGGAGAGCGGTGCTGGACGCCGGTGTTATTGACCAGGATGTCCATCGCTCCGACCCGTGCCTCGACGTCGGTCACCCCGGCGCGCACCGCCGCGCTGTCGGTGACGTCGAACGCGGCGACGCGCACGTCGCCCACCGTCTCGAGCTCGGCGCGGGCGGCCTCCAGCCGGGCCTCGTCGCGACCGTTGAGCACCACGACACAGCCCGCCTCGGCGAGCCCGCGGGCGAGCGCGAAGCCGATGCCGCGGCTGGAGCCGGTGACGAGGGCGATGCGGCCGGTGACGTCGAAGAGTGGGTGGGTCATCGCCACTCCGTCAGTCGGCCCGGGTCAGCGTCATGATCTTGCTCGAACTCCACCGCCGTGCCCGGTCCCATGCCGAGCCGATCGCGCAGGTCCTTCGGGATCGTCAGCTTCCCCGCCTTCGTCACCCTCATGGCAGACATCCTCTCGTCCTCACTCCGACCCGGATCCGGGAGCGGCGTCAACCACCCACGCGAGGGCGTCCTGCGCCCGGCTGAGCACGCTGAGGTGCCCCGCTCCCGGCTCGATCCACAGCACGGCGCGGGGGAGGTGGGCGGCGACCCACTGCGAGTGGGCGGCGGCCACGACCCGGTCGGCGGCGCCGTGCACGACCAGCGCCGGCGCCGTGATGGCCTCGACGTCGAACCCCCACGCGGTCACGGTCGCGAGGTCGTCGTCGATCGCCGGTGCGGGGCCGTTGGCGTTGCCGCTGCGCACGACCTCGAGAAACCATCCCCATTCCCCGGACAGCATCTCCTCGTCGGCGGGGAGGAAGCCGAAGTCGTCGTCGGCGCCCGACTCCTCGTAGGCCTGGCGCGCCGCGCGGCCGTGCTCGGCAGCACGGAAGGAGGCGGCGCCGTACGGGGCGAAGCCGGAGTACCAGTCGCGGCCCTCGGCCACGACGGGTGAGAGCGGCGCCGGGCCCGCGACGGTGACGACCGCGGTGACCCGCTCCGGCAGCAGCGCCGCGCAGGCGAGCGCGTGGGGGCCGCCACCCGAGTGCCCCAGCGTCGCGAAGCGGTCGAGGCCGAGGTGGTCGGCCAGCGTCGCCGTGAGGCCTGCGACGTCGGCGACGCTGCGCCCGGGCAGCGGGGAGGAGCCGCCGTACCCCGGGCGGTCGAAGCCGATGAAGCGCAGCCCGAGGCGCTCCGCCACCCCCAGCAGCGGCCGTGGCGGCTCACCGGTGTTGCCGGTGCCGTGGTGGTAGACCAGCGGGAAGCCGTCACCCCCGACGTCGTGGACGCGCAGCGTCCCGCCGTCCGGCAGGGCCAGGTCGGTGGACGTCGGTGCCGTGGTCATGCCCTCCACCGTACGACGCCGCCCGACCGTCGACCTCGGTCTCGCCCCGCGTCAGGCGCCCCCTTCCACGGCCCGCAGGGCGAGCCACACCTCCGCCAGGTCAGGGGTGGAGCGCAGCGACCGACCCGTGAGCTCCTCGAACCGGCGCACCCGGTAGGCAAGCGTGTTGGGGTGGACGTGCAGGCTCGCCGCGGCCGCGGCGGTCTGCCGGTCGCGCTCGAGCCACACCCGCACGCTCGGCACGAGCAGGTCGCCGTGGGCGGCGTCGTACGCGAGCACCCTCCCCAGCACGGTCTCGACGAGGGCCGAGAGCGAGCCCCGGTCGGGCACCAGCCACCGGTCGACGGTGTCGCGCCCCGACTCGACGACCCCACCGCCGGCATCGGCGGCCCTCGAGGCCGCCCAGAGCGCCTCACGCCGGGCCACGGTCAGGGGGGTGCCCGGTCGGAAGGGCCGGCTCAGACCCACGGCGACCTCGGGCCGGCCGGCGAGGCGGCTCGCGAGATCGAGCTGCGCGGGGACCAGCACGAAGAGGTCGTCCTGCTGGCGCAGCACGAGCACCGGCCGGGCGGGTTCGTCGCGACCGGCGACGGCGCCGGGCTCGACATCCGTCAGCGCGCGCAGCACGTCAGGGTCGAGGCCGGCCGACTCGGCGATCCGGACCACCGCGAGCGCCAGGTCGTCGTCACGGTCGAAACCGTTACGCACCAACCGTTTCACGGCCGTTACCGGGTCGAGCACATCCTGCAGCAGCTCGGCGAGGGTCTCAGCTCCCTCGCGCCGCACGGTCTCCCACTCGTGGCGCCGGATCGACAGCTGGAGGGCTGCGACGGTGGCGAGGTGCTGCACCACCGCGAGCCCCGACGGTTCGCTCCCGGGTCGTTCGAGGGCCAGGAGGAAGCCCGCCGGCCCACCGGGGGCCGGGACGGGCAGGACGTGTCCCCCTGGCACGACCGGTGGGGCCGAGAAGGTCTGCGGCACGAGGTGCAGCAGGTCGTCCGGCGGCCCGGGCACCCCCGGGAGGAGCGCTCGGCCGCCCGCCGTGCAGAGGTAGAGCCGGTAGCCGCTGAGACGCTCGAGCCGGGCGAAGAGCTCGTGGACGGAGAGGTCCTCGACGGCGAGGGTGCGCAGGGCGCCGAAGACGTGCAGCTGGGCGGTGAGCCGTCGGTGCAGCTCGCTCTGCACCGCCCCTGCCACCTCCTGCGCGATGGCGACGAAGGGCACCGGCAACGGCACCCGCAGCACCGGTATGGAGCGCTCCTGCGCCACCGCCAGCAGGGCTGCCGTCAGGCGCGGCACGTGCAGGCCCTCGGAGACGGCGAGAGCACTCACGCCGGCGTCGTCGAGGCGCCGCAGGTAGTCGGCCTGCCGGGCCGCGCTGCGGGGCACCGCGATCCCGGTCGTCATGAGCAGCTCGCCCCCGAGGAGCCACGGGGTCGGGTCCTCCAGCTCACTGACGTGGGCCCACCCGACCCTGCGACCCAGGCCCGCCTCACCGGCGACGACCGAGAGCTGCAGGGCGGGGCTGCGCACCAGCTCGTCGACGGTGAGGGGTTGCGACATGACGACATCCTGCCTTGTGGTCAGCCACAAGAGAAGGGGCCGCCTCTTGGTGTGAAGCCAATAGTCTCGCGGCCCGGTCGGCACCAGAGTGGTCGGCACCGCACCGCCCACCGGAAGCAGGCCCTCATGCCCGACCCCACGAGCAACGGCACCACCAAGACCAGCGCCTCGAGCAATGACCTGGCCTCGCGGGCCGCCATCGAGACCCGGTCCATCGACTACGTGCCCGAGAGCGAGCGCCACGGCAGGGTCTGGATGCAGGGCCCCTTCTGGTTCCTGGGAAACTTCCAGCCCTTTACGGTGGCCATCGGGTTCGTCGGCCCGCTGCTCGGGCTCAGCCTCGGGTGGACCGCCGTGGCCTCGATCCTCGGGATCCTCTTCGGCACCCTCTTCATGGCCGCGCACGCCGCGCAGGGCCCCCAGCTGGGCCTCCCGCAGATGATCCAGTCGCGGGCGCAGTTCGGCTACCGCGGCGTCATCCTGCCGCTGGTTGCGACCGGGTTCACCTACCTTGCCTTCAACGTCGTCGACACGATCATCATCAAGGAGGGCCTGGCGGGCATCTTCGGCTGGAACGCGACGCTCATCGCGGTCCTCGTCACGGTGGCCGCGACCGTGCTCGCGATCTACGGCCACGACTGGCTCCACCGCGTCTTCCAGGTGCTGTTCGTGGTCTCGATCCCCTTCTGGGTGGTGCTGACCGTCGGGGTGCTCCTCGGGCACGCCGGTGGCGGGGCGGCGCCCGCATCCGAGTTCACCTGGGCGGGCTTCCTCGCGATGTTCACCGTCGCGGCGTCGTACAACATCACCTACGCGCCCTACGTCTCCGACTACAGCCGCTACCTGCCCCGGGACACCTCGACCCGGGCGATCATCACCTCGGTCTTCGTCGGCGCCTCGGCGTCCCCGATCTGGCTCATCCCGCTCGGCGCGTGGCTGGCCACCCGCCTCGGCGCGACCGACGCCCTCGCCGGCATCCACGAGGCCGGCAACGCGGTGGTGCCGACGATCGGCAGCATCCTCGCCGTCCTGTCGGTGCTGGCCCTCGTCGCCACGATGGGCCTCAACGCCTACAGCGGGATGCTGAGCGTCATCACCGCCATCGACATCGTCAAGCCGGTGCACCCGACGGCCCGGGTGCGGGTGGCGACGATCGTCGTGCTCGCGGTCGTGTGGCTCGTCGCCGGTCTCGCGCTCGCCGACTCCGTGGCGGCCCTCAACAGCGCCCTCATCGCGATGCTCTACCTGCTGGCGCCCTGGACGGCGATCAACCTGCTCGACTTCTTCCTCGTGCGCCACGGGCACTACGCCGTCACCGACCTCTTCACCCCGTCGGGCATCTACGGGCGGTGGGGCCGGGCCGGCGTCGTCAGCTATCTCGTGGCGATCGTCCTCGAGGTGCCCCTGGCCTACCTCCCGCCCTACTACGAGAGCTGGGGGGCGCAGGCGCTGCAGGGCGTCGACGTCTCGTGGATCGTCGGCATGGTCGTCGGCGGCGGCCTGTATGCCCTGCTGCTCCGCCGTGACGTCGGTGGACGCTCCCACGCCGCCGTGGTCGAGGCAGAACGGGCGGCCGTCGCGCACAGCGAGCGCGTGCTCGCGAAGACCGGCACGGCCCGATGACCCAGCCTGCCTTGCCGCCCCAGCCTCCTGTGCAGCCGCCGCAGCCCCAGCCGCAGTCGCCGCCCCTCGGCCCACCCAACGCCAGCGTCGTGCCCCGCTTCGTCGGACCCGACACCTTCGCCCGGCTGCCGCGTCTCGACCAGGTGGGCCGCGCCGCCGTGGCCGTCGCGGGCATCCCCTTCGACGCGGGAGTGTCCTACCGGCCGGGCGCTCGCTTCGGTCCGCAGGGGATCAGGGCCGGCAGCAAGCTGCTGCGGCCCTACCATCCGGGGCTCGACGTCGAGCCGTGGTCGCGTCACCAGGTCGCCGACGCCGGTGACCTCGCCGTCTCCCCCTTCGACATCCGCGAGGCGATCGGCCAGGTCGAGGCGGGCGCGACCGACCTGCTCGCGAAGGCCGACACACTCATCGTCATCGGCGGCGACCACACCCTGTCGCTGCCGCTGCTGCGGGCCACGGCCGCCCGGCACGGGCCCCTGTCGCTCGTGCACTTCGACGCCCACCTCGACACGTGGGACACCTACTTCGACATGCCGTTCACGCACGGCACGCCGTTCCGCCGGGCCGTGGAGGAAGGGCTGCTCGAGCTCGGTACGTCGGCGCACGTCGGCACCCGCGGTCCGCTCTACTCCACGGGCGACCTGGAGCAGGACCGCGACCTCGGCTTCGCCACCGTCAGCACCATGGACATCGCCCGGCAGGGCGTCGACGCCGCCCTCGACCGCGTGCTCGACCGGGTGGGCTCACGGCCCGTCTACGTCTCGGTCGACATCGACGTGCTCGACCCCGCCCATGCCCCCGGGACCGGCACCCCCGAGCCGGGTGGTCTGACCACCCGCGAGCTGCAGATGATCCTGCGCGGCCTCACCGGGGCGCGCATCGTCGGCGCCGACGTCGTCGAGGTGGCCCCTGCGTACGACCACGCCGAGCTGACCACGGTGGCCGCGGCCAACGTCGTCTACGAGCTGATGGGGCTGCTCGCGTTGCAGGCGGGGGCTGGCCCCGAGTCGTCCCACCCGCTACCGTCGGCGCCATGATCAGCGAAGGCGTCGCCGTCGGGTTCATCACGCGAAACCTGATGGACCGGGGGCTGGTGTCGTTGTGGGAGGACGAGAGGTTCGCAGCCTTTCGGGGTCTGGTCGCCGACGGCAAGAAGATCGCCGCCGCCCAGGCGTACCAGATCGTGACGGGAGCCGGGCTGCAGGAGTGCCATCTCGCCGTCGAGCTCGCCACCGTCGCCCTCGATACTCCGAGAGGCGCCAGGTAGCGGTGCTGTGAGGGGTTCCTCCCCTCAACCCACCGCGCCGGCCCCTGCGTGGTGGACGCGACGAGCCGGCCGAGGAGGAGGACCGCATGACGGGCATCGACGGACCTGTCGTGGGCATCGCCTCGGGGGTGGCGCAGGGTCGGGTCTCTGCGGTCGGAGCAGTGACCGAGGCGCTGCGCCGGATCGGCGCGGGCGACGGCGGTCCGCCCGCGTCGGCCCTCAACGCCGTCTGCCTCGTGTGCCCCGACGAGGCGCTGGCTGCCGCCGAGGCCACCGACCTGGCCATCGCCGCCAGGGAGCGTCTCGGCCCCCTCGCCGGAGTTCCTGTCCTGGTCAAGGACCTGGAAGACGTTGCGGGGCTGCCGACCCGCAAGGGGTCGCTGCTCTTCGCCGACGCGGCGCCAGCGACCGTCGACGGGCTCGTGCCCGGGCGGCTGCGCGCCGCCGGGGCTATCGTCGTCGGCAAGACCACCCTGCCGGAGTTCGCCACCGAGGGCTTCACGGCAAGCCTGCTCACGGGGGTGACCCGCAACCCCTGGGACCGGGCCCTGTCGCCCGGTGGGTCGAGCGGCGGCTCGGCTGCGGCACTGTCGGCGGGCTTCGTGCCGGTCGCGACGGCGACCGACGGTGGCGGCTCCATCCGCATCCCCTCGGCCTTCTGCGGGCTGGTCGGTCTCAAGCCGACGCGGGGGGTCGTGCCCCGCCGCCCCGCGCCCGACTGGATCGACCTGTCGACCGACGGGCCGCTGGCCACCACGGTCGGCGACCTGCGCCTGCTCCTCTCGGTCATCGGCGGCGGTGGCGCACCCGGTGACGCCGAGGCGTGGCCCGGACGCGGAATCCCGCCGTACGACGGGCCGCTGGCTCCCGCGCGCATCCTGGTCGCCGAGCGCACCGCCGACGTCGGGCCGCTGCCCGACGACGTGGCAGCGGCCTTCGGGTCGGCGACCGACGCCTTCGCCGCGCTGTGGCCCGATGCCCGGGTCGTGCGGCTGGAGCCGACCGGCCTCGGGCTCGACCCTGGCGACGACTGGCTCACCCTCTGCACCGCCGACCACGTCAGCGCCCTGGGTCGCGACGTGGTCGAGGCGGGGCTCGACCGGATGACGCCCGCCGCAAGAGCTTTCCTGAGATACGGCCTGAGGGTGGGGCTGAACGACTACCTCGCGGCCCGGCGCCGACGCTTCTCGCTGGTGGCTGCTCTCGACGGGCTGCTCGGCGACGACGCCGTGCTGCTCACGCCGACCGTGGCGGCGGCGAGCTTCACCGCGGAGGGGCGGCTACATGCTGGCGACGCGCCGGGACCGCTGCCGTCGTCGGCGTACTCGACCGAGCTGCAGAACCTCACCGGTCACCCGGCGATCAGCCTCCCCGCCGGCCACTGCGGCCCCCTCCCCTTCGGGCTGCAGGTTACGGCCCCCCGGTATGCCGATGGCTGGCTCCTCGACCTCGCCACCGCGTGGGAGCGGGCGTACCCGTGGCCGCGCAACGCGCCGGGGTTCGACGCGTTCGAGGTGGGCTGAGCGGGGTCGCGGGTGGGGTCGTCATGGGGCGAGGATCCCCGGGGCGTCAGCCCCCGTAGTCGGCCCACACCCGTCGTGCCACGCCGTCGACGGTGACGATGCCCCCGTGGGGCAGGATCCACTGCGGCCTCGTGTGGCCGAACGGGATCCCCACGCAGACCACGGCCTCGGGGTTGTAGCGAGCGATGACCGCGACCGCGGTGTCGCGCTGCTCGGCCCGCAGGCGGGCGCGCTCGGCGGCGTCGGGGCGGCGGGTGTGGTCCGACACCGGCGGTCGGGCGACGAGCACGGCGTCGACGGCGCCGAGCAGTCCCCGCTCGCCCATCGACCGCAGGATCCAGCCGACCTCCTGCGCCGGCACGAGCTCTTCGCTGGTCTCCACCAGGAGGACGCCCCCGTCGAGGGCCGCTGCGGGCGCGGCGAACCGGCCAGCGGCCAGCACCCACTGGAGCACCTCGATACAGCCACCCCAGGTCGGTCCGGTGACGGTGCGGGCCGGCCCGTGCCACGAGAAGCCCTCTGTCGCCTCGCGATCCCCGTATGACGTCAGGGCCCGCGGGTCGTCCCACAGCACACCGACGTCCTCGGACTCGCCCGGGTCGGTGACCTCGAGCCGCTCACCCGTCAGCAGCGCGGCCCGCAACGATCGGGCGTGCACCTCGTCGACCCCCGGCCCGGGGCCGAGGTGCACCTGCGACGAACCGCCGTAGAAGCTCGCGATGCCCAGGGACCACAGCCACTGGTGGAGGTTGGTGTTGTCACTCGTGCCGAGGAAGGGCTTGGGGTCACGCCGTGCGGCCTGGGGGTCGAGGTGGGGCACGACGGTGATCTGGTCGTCCCCGCCGATGCTGGCGAGGACCGCGCGGGTCTGGGGGTCGGCGAAGGCGGCGTTGAGGTCGGCGGCCCGGTCGAGGGCCGAGGCACCCACCCGTCGGGTGGTGGGGTACTCGACGGGGACGAGCCCGGTGACCTCGGCGAGGCGCGTCATCGCCTGCTCGTGCACCCCTGGGAAGGCGCCGGGCGCCGCGAACGACGGTGACAGCACAGCGATCCGGTCACCGGGGCGGGCCTTGGCCGGCTGCACGGGCGGGGCTCCATATGGACGGGGCACGGGTCAGCTCCTCTCGGAGACTGCGAGCGTCGTGCCGAGGCCGATCATCATCACGCCGCCCGCGACCCCGAGACGGTCGAGCCGCTGCGGGCGCCGAGCGAACCAGTCGCGGGCCCGGCTGGCGCCGATCGCCCAGAGGCTGTCGGAGCAGATGGCCAGCACCCCGAACACCACTCCCAGCAGGGCGATCTGGAGCCCGCGGTGCCCGGCCCCGGGGTTGACGAACTGGGGAAGGAAGGCGGCGAAGAAGACCAGGGTCTTGGGGTTGGTCAGGCCGACGACGACCCCGGTGCGCAGCGAGTGGCCACGCCCGGGGGCAGGGACGGGTGCGCCCGTCATGGCCAGGCGGGCGTCCTCGCGGTGACGGATGGCCTGCACCCCGAGCCACACGACGTAGACCGCACCGACGAGCTTGATGGCGGTGAAGGCAGCGACGCTGGCTGCGGCGACCGCCCCGAGCCCCACCCCGACGGCCAGCGCCTGCACCGTGACCCCGACCCCGTTACCCACCACCGAGAGCAGCGCGTCACGGCGGCCGACGGTGAGGGCCCGGCCGATGGTGAAGAGCAGGCTGGGGCCGGGCACCTGGATGAAGAGGATCGAGGCGACGAGGAAGGCGATCCACGAGCTGGCGGTGGGCATGCTCCGAGTATCGCGGCAGGAGGACGCATCGCCCCACCCCTTTCTCTTCCCTCACCTGCTCCTGGCCGGTTCGCCAAAGCCTCGCACTGCAGCCCGGGGCTATGTAGAGTACGGGTATGGGTAAACCACGCATGACGATGACGACCGTGTTGGTCCTCCACGCCCTGGTCGAGGCGCCGGAGACCGAGCGCTACGGCCTGGAGGTCATGGCGATGACCGCCCTCCCCAGTGGCACGGTCTTCCCGATCCTCGCCCGGTTCGAGGGTCTCGGGTGGCTCGAGAGCGGGTGGGAGGACATCGACCCCAGCGTCGCCGGACGGCCACGACGTCGCTACTACCGCCTCACCCACGAGGGGAGCCAGGCGGCCGACAGCGCCCTCACCCGGGTCTCGGCCGAGCGACTGCGGCGAACCGCACGCCTGCGCCACCCGTCGGTGGCCCCCGGTCGCCGTGGCCTGGCCGGAGGTGTCGCGTGAGCGCCGCCGGCCCGGTCCGCCTGCGGATCGCCCTGCTGGTCCTCGCCGTCGCCGCCCGCGCGCTCCCCCACGCCGTACGGGACAGGTATGCGCAGGAGTGGCGCGCCGACCTCGCGGTCGCACCCGAGTCGGCCCTGCCCTACGCGCTCAGCCTGCTGTGGCGGGTGGCCAGCCTGCGCCGCGCGGTGACCGGCACCCGCTCGCTGCGGTGCCGGCTCAACCTGCACTCCGACGAGACCGTGCACGACAACCCGGAGAACCGCCGCTTCAGCAGCCACGTCTGCCGCCGGTGCGGCCGGGTCAAGGACGACTGGAAGGGCCCGGCCTCCCCCACGGACGCCTGGGCCTGGACCGCGGCCTCGGGTGGCATGCAGTGACCGGCGTCCTCCGACCTGCTTCAGGAGAGTCATGAGCGTCTCCCGCACCCCGGTCACCCCCGTGGGGCCGACCCGCGAGGAGGCCGACCGCGACCGCATCCGTCGGGCGTACGACGCCGCCTACCGGCAGCTCGTGCAGGACCTGTCCCAGGACAGCACCCGCCAGGGTGACCCCCGCGCTGCCGTCGACGCCGCCTTCGTGACCGCCCTGCGGCGCCCCAGTGCGTTCCGCTTCCACGACGACCCCGTCGTGTGGCTGCGCGGCGAGGCCTCGCGCCACCTGGACCCGGCCGCGCCCGGGAAGGCGATGGGTCAGGTCGTCACCGGTGAGGCGACCCCGTACGCCACGCTGGTCGAGCGGGCCCGGCGCACCGGGCGCCGGCGGCGCACCGCCGCGATCGCCGGCGCCGCGACGGTCCTGACCGCCATCGTGGCCTGGGGCGCGATCTGGGGGCCGACGCTCCAGTCCGTGGAGATCTTCCAGCACCGCCCCATCACCGTGGTCGACGACCCTCCGCGCGCCCCCTGACCGTCAGCAGCATCTTGCGCATCATCACGGCGTCCCCGAGCTCGAGCGGCAGCGCGACGGGCCAGGTCGGCAAGCCGGCGACGGAGGTCGAGCGGAAGCGGGTGACGAGCCGCGTCGACGGCGAGCCGTCGGCACCCCGTACGGCGCGCAGCTGCCACTCCCAGGTCGTCTCGCCCGGGCTGCCCCAGACCATGGCGACCGGCGGCTGCATCGCGTGCACCCGCAGGCCCAGCCGGCCGCTCGGGGTGAGCGGCACGAGGTCGCCGACCGCGAGCTGCTGCCACTGCGGCAGGATGCGGTCGGCGCTGCGGCGGCCGAGGTTGTCGACGAGGTCGTAGCTGTACCAGCCCGCCCGCCCCGAGCCGGCCTGCACCAGCCAAGGCCAGACGTCCTGCGGCGGCGCGGCGATCGTGAGGGCGCGCGTCACCGACAGGGGCGGCCGCACGATGAGCTCGTCCCCCGGCATCCGGGCGGCCGCCTCGTCGGGCGTCGCCCCCCAGGTCTGCGCCCACGGACGCACCCACCGCTGGTACGACGCCGCCGCGGCGCCCAGCAGGAGGGCGGCTGCGGCAGCACCGGCCACGGGGCGGGGGGAGCTCGACACCGGTCGAGTCTCCACCCTCCCCGCTCGCCGGGCGGCACCGGTCACGGAGGTCGGGGGTGGTCAGTGGTGGTGACCGCCCATGAAGGCCATGACGTCGGCGGGGAGCACCGTGAGCTGCCGCATCATCTCGACGTCCTCGTGCTCGAGGATGTGGCAGTGGTACATGTACCGTCCCGCGTGCGCCGCGAAGCTGCCCATGATCGTGACCATCTCGGCCGTGAGCACGTTGTCGTCGGCGTCACGGGCCCCCGGGTTGACCCGGAAGGTGTCCTTCCAGCCCTCCTCGTTGGCATCGAGGAGACCGGGCATCGACGCGACGAGGTCGATCTCGCGCGTGACACCCGGGTCGAGCGGCGACACCGACGGGGTCAGCAGCACCCGCGACGTCGCCTGGAACTGGGTGAGGTGGACGTGGAAGGGGTGGGTGTCGGGGCTGAGGTTGACGACCTTCCACAGGTGCCAGGCCCCCTGCGTGGCCATCACCATCGAGCCGTCGTTGAAGCGCTTGCCGATCGTCACGTAGACCGTGGGGTCTCCGGGCAGCGTCAGGCGGATCCCGGCGCGGCGCGAGGCCGGCAGGACGACGGTCGGGTCGGCGGGGTCGACGCCGTCGACCCGCTGCTCGTACATGTTGCAGCCGTGGCGGTCGGCGAGGTCGACGGGGACCACCTCGTGCAGGAACAGCATGGGGTGGGTGATGACCTCACCGGTGGCGGTCAGGCGTGGCGCTCCGGTGTCGTCGCGCAGGATCTCCTGCTCCTCGAGCAGGGCGATCACCGTGTGACCGTGGTCGGCTGGCAGGTCGTGGTGGTCGAGCGGCACCCGGCGGAAGTCGGGGTCGAGCGCCATCGCCTCGATCGAGCGCCCGCCCAGCCCAGGCCGGGGCACGGCGCCGCACTGGAGGTCGAAGCGCATGACGTGAGGGGTGACGAGGAACCCGTCGGGGTCGGACGCGTTGGGCGCACCGGTCAACGGGGTGCCGCCCCAGGGCGCCGGAGCGCTGTTCCACACCACCACGTGCTGCACCTCCTCGGAGAGCAGCCCGAAGTCGACCAGCACGTCGGCCCGCTCGCCGGGTGAGAGGACGAGGGCGCCCCCGGGCAGCGGTACGGCGCGCCCGAGCAGCCCGCCGTCCGTGCCGACCTGCTGGACGGCGGCTGCGGGCAGCGGCGTGCCGGGCTCGTCGGCGGCGTCGACCTGGGCGTGGAAGTGGAGCCGGTAGGTGCGGGCGTTGGATCCGTTGAGGATCCGCAGGCGGTGCACCCTGCGGCTGACGTCGCACCGCGGCCAGACCAGCCCGTTGACGAGGTTGACCGGGGCGAACGCCTCCCGCACACCCGTCTGCACCTTGTGGAGCAGCCGTCCGGTGAGCGCCCCGTCAGCCGTGTCGTCGGTGGTCTCGAAGTTGCGGTCGGCCAGCAGCAGGGGGATCTCCCGGTCCTCGTCGACGGGCAGACCCAGGTGCTGCTCGAGCGGGTCGCGCACGAGCCACGCCCCGGCGAGACCGGCGTAGACGTTGAAGCGGGTGACCGCCATCCCGTGGTCGTGGTACCAGTACGTCGGCGCCGTACCGGAGCGGTAGATCGTCGAGGTCGTGCCGGCGTGGTCGGCCATCGGCCACGACTCGCGGGGGAACTCGTACTCGTCGCGACGCTCCTGCCCGAAGCCGATGACGTTCTCCGCCCAGCCGTCGCTGTCGGGGCCCGACGGGGCGCCGTGCAGGTGGACGACCGTGAAGGCGTGCAGGTCGTCGACGTGCTGCGCCTCCTCGACGTCACCGGGGTCCTGCGAGGGGTGCTCGGCGCCCGCGTCGTTCATCGAGCCACCGACCGCGTCGTCGACGACGACGTGCCGGTAGGGCATGGTCCCGACGATGTCGTGCTCGTGGGTGACCTCGACGCGGTCGCCGGAGCGGACGACGACGACGGGGCCCGGCAGCAGGCCGTCGTACGTCCAGGCCGGGGTGTCCGGCAGGTCGGGATGGAGCGACGCCGTCGTCGCCCGCTGCTCGATCTCGAGCGCGCGGTGCGGACCGTGCGGCCGCTTGCGGACGGGGCGCGGCATGAGAGCCGCCCGGTCGAACAGGCCCTGCTCCTTGCGCAGGTCGGCCATGGACTGCGGGTTCATCTGGGTCTCCTCTGGTCTGGTGGACGGGAGGAGCCGGTGGGTGTGGGGAAGATACCTGCACCCGGCGAGGTGTCATCTGGGTGTCACCGTCGAGTGGCAGGATGTCGAGCCATGGTGGACTTCGTGGGAGCAGACCTCGACGGCGCACGGCTCGAGCGGGTGTCCCTGCGCGGGGCGACCTTCGAGCAGGTCGACCTGGAGGGCTCGTTCCTGCGCAACGTCTACCTCACCGGGGTGCGCCTGCGCGGGGCCTGGCTCGAGGACGTCGACATCGACGGCGAGGTCAGGGGCCTGCGGGTCAACGGCGTCGACGTCGGGCCGCTGGTCGAGGCCGAGCTCGACCGCCGCCACCCCGAACGGCGGCTCCTGGGCCTGCGCGACGCCCAGGAGCACCGTGACGCGTGGGCGGCCCTGACCACGGCCTGGGAGCCGCTGCTCGCCCGAGCCCGGGCCCTGCCGCCGGCCCTGCTCGACGAGCAGGTCGACACGGAGTGGTCGTTCCTGCAGACCCTGCGCCACCTGGTCTTCGGCGTCGACGCCTGGGTGCTGCGGGCGGTGCTGGGTGACCCGGCTCCCTACTCCCCCCTCGGGCTGGCCCACGACGAGATGGGTGACGACACCCCCGTGCCGCTCGACCCCGACGCTCATCCCAGCCTCGACGAGGTGCTGGCCGTGCGCGCCGAGCGGGTGGCCGCCGTCACCCGCCTGCTCGAGGGCCTCACGGACGAGGCTCTGGACGCCACCACCGAGCCGGTGACCGAGCCGGGCTATCCCGAGTCCGTCGCCTATCCCGTACGGCGCTGCCTGCGGGCGGTCGTGTGGGAGGACTACCTGCACCGGCAGTACGCCGAGCGCGACCTCGCTGTGCTCGAGGCGCGCGTCATGGCCGTCCCCGAGACGTGAGCTCGCCCGGTGCGGGGGGAGGTCGCCACCCCGGCGGCAGGGACCACCTGCGCGACTACGTCGAGTGGCACCGCCAGTACGACGACCCCTCCTCCTCCCTCTCGTGGCGGCTCGCCACCGTCAGGGCGGCGATCCGCTCCGACCTCGCCCGACGCGCGGGCCCGGTGCGGGTCGCCAGCGCCTGCTCCGGCGACGGGCGCGACGTGCTCGGGGTCCTGGCCGAGCCGGGCGCCCCAACCACGGTGGCGGTGACCCTGCTCGAGGTCCACCCCGACCTGGCCGCGCGCGCCCGGGAGGCCGCGGCCGCCCTCCCACACCGTGTGACCGTCGACGTGCGCGAGCTCGACGCCGGGGTCACCGACTCCTGGGTCGGCGCCGCACCGGCCGACGTCGTCCTGCTCGTCGGCGTGCTCGGCAACCTCTCCGACGACGACCTCACCACCGTCGCGGCGGTCCTGCCCCAGCTGTGCACGGCAGGCGCCACCGTGGTGTGGACCCATGGGGGTGGCGTGGAAGGCCGCAGTGCCTTGGTGCGCAAGGCCTTCCGCGAGGTGGGCTGCGCGGAGACGTCGTACGACGTGCTCCCGCGGGGTAGCCGACCGACCGTGGGGGTGGCGCGCTTCGAGGGAGACCCGCAGCCCTTGGAGGTCGGGAGACGGTTCTTCACGATGCTCCGATAGCCGGAGGTGCCATGCTGGCGCCATGGACATGCGACTCGAGCTGATACCCCTGCCGTCGGCAGACGTGGACCGGAGCGAGACGTTCTACGTCGAGCAGGTCGGCTTCGGGCTCGACCACGACGTCGAGCCCGGCAACGGGATGCGCATCGTGCAGCTGACCCCGCCGGGGTCGGCCTGCTCCGTCGTCCTCATGACGGGGACGGGCATGCCGGTGGGCGCTCCGGTGCAGGGCCTGCACCTCGTGGTCGATGACGTGGAAGCCGCCCGGGCCGAGCTCCTCTGGCGTGGGGTCGAGGTCTCCGAGATCTCCGACATGGGCGGCGGTGTGCGCTACGCCTACTTCGGCGACCCCGACGGCAACTCGTGGGCGCTGCAGCAGATCTCACGCTGAACCCGCGGAGGACGCCATGGCCCCGGAAGAGAGCTCGTCCGGCCTCGACCTGACCCAGAGCCCGATGGCCTATCCAGGCCCCCCGGTCGAGACGTCGCTGCTCCTGCTCCCCAGCTGCACGCACCGCCTCACCTTTCGCCCGGGCCGCCGGCTCGGTCAGGCGCGGGTCGAGCGATGCGACACCTGCGCCGCCCGCGACGGCCTGCGCGTCGTCCCGCTGAACTACGAGCTGCTCCACCTCAACGTCGCCGACGTCGACGCCCGCTACCCCGTCGCGGCAGTCGGCTCCAACGCCAACGCTGACGTCCTGCGCGGCAAGATGACACGCGCGGGAGTGGCGCCGATCATCCCGCTGGTCAAGGCCCGACTCGCCGACGTCACGGTCGCCTACTCGGCGCACGTCGGGCGTCCCGGCTTCATCCCGGCCGCGCCGGTACGGAGCGCCGGTGGCTCGTGCGAGGTCGTCGTGGGCTTCCTCGACCGCGACCAGCTCAGGCACATGGACGAGACCGAGCCGAACTACGTGCGGCGGTGGCTCACCGGCCACGGCCTGCGCGCCCTGCTCGACAGCGGTGAGCGCCTCGACGGGTTCCACCTCTACGACTCCCGGTGGGGGCTGCTCGCCGACCACGGCGAGGCGCTGGCCCTGGGCACCCAGCCCGAGGTGTCGTCCTGGCTCGCCGCGCACGGCCTCGCGCCGTGGACGGTGGAGGATCCGACGGCGGCAGCGGTGTCGCTCACCGACGACGAGTCGCTCCGGGAGAGGTTGCGCGACCTCTTCACCGACCGCGGTCTGGTGACGCCCTCGGGCCTCGACGGGCCGCCCTTCACCGGCGACGTCTACGGCACCACGGTCAGCACCTGGCCCGACGGTCCTGTGACGTCAGGTGACAGCCTGCGGGCCTCCGGCACGTCTGACCTGGACCGTGACGGTCAGCAGTGCGTCGTCGTGAACCCGGTGGATGCCGTGGACAGAGGGCTCGGCGACCACGCGGAGGTGCGCTGCGCGCTGGCCCCGGACGACCCGGGTCTCGTCGCCCGCGTCGTCCTCGACGACGCTCAGCCGCCGGGTGTCGCCGGGGTCGACCAGGTCGTCCGCAACGGTCTCGGCCTCGAGCAGGGTGAGCAGGTGCACCTCGTGCGGGCCGTCGTGCCCGGCAACCGCCTCGCTGACCTGCTCCTGGCGAGACGGCACTACGTCGCCTGCCGCGTCCAGGCAGCTGATCTGGCCGTCGTCGAGCAGGACGTCGCCCTGCTGTCTCCCCTCACGATGAGCCTGCTCGGTGTGCAGCCCGGATCACGCATCGTCCTCGAGGGGGTCCCCTCGAGCCCCGGCGGTGTCGTCCCCGTGCTGCGGATCAAGGCGCACGAGGCCCCGCAGGAGATCATCGACCGCCGTAACGACCTCAGTGGCGGCGGCCACGATGCCCGCTTCCCGTCGTCGCGGGACGCGCTGGCCGTGTTTCCCGACCTGCCCTGGATCTTCCTGGACGCTGCGAGCCGCACGAGGCTCGGCCTCGGGAGCCACCGGATCCGGCCGATCAGGGTGCGCGCCGCACGAGGTGACCAGACGCTCAGCGAGGTCCGCGAGCTGATGCTCCTCTTCGTCCTCGCCGCGGTCGGCGTCGCGAGCGTGATCCCGTCGACGCCGCTGCTCCTCTTGTTCCTGGGCGCGCTGGCGCTGACGACAGGACTCGTCGCCCGCGCGCGGTTGCGTCGGCGGCTGGGAGGCTGACCCACGTGGTGGCGATCACCCCGGACGGCTCCCCGGGCAATCTGGCTCCACGCCCGGGGTGGTGCTCGTGAGTGCTGACCACACCTCCGCGGCGGGGAAGGTCATGGCGGTCCTGTCGACCTTCGGTCGCGACCAGTCGGCCCAGACCCTGACCCAGATCGCCCAGCGCACCGGGTTCGCCCTGAGCACCACCCACCGCGTAGTGGCCGAGCTGGCCGCCTGGGGCGCGCTGGAGCGCACGGCCGACGGGGCCTGGCACATCGGCCTGCGGCTCTGGGAGCTCGGCTCGGCCTGCCCCCGGGGCCCGATCCTGCGCGAGGCCGCCCTGCCCTTCATGCAGGACCTGTATGAAGCGACCCACGAGAACATCCAGCTCGCCGTGCGCGAGGGCACCGAGCTGGTGTTCGTCGAGCGGATCGCCGGGCACCGCTCGGTCGAGCTCATGACGATGGTCGGCGCCCGGTTCCCGCTCGCCGCCACGGGGATGGGGCGGGTCCTGCTGGCCCACGCCCCGCCCGACATCCAGGAGGCGGTGCTCACCTCTCCCCTGCAGACGTGGACGCCCCATACGGTCACCGACCCGCAGGCCCTGCGGGCCCAGCTGGTCCGCATCCGCCGGGAGCACTACATCGTCAGCAACCGGCAGCTCAGCGAGACCACCGTGGCCGTGGCCGCGCCCGTCCGGATCGGGGCGGCGGGACCCGTCGACGCCGCCCTGGGCATCGTCGTCGCCGCTCGAGGCTCGGCTCGGGTTCGCGCCCTGCGCGACCCGCTGCTGCAGGCCGCGCGCGGGATCTCTGTCGAGCTCGGCCACCGATCGGGAGACGCAGTCAGCCTGAGCCGATGACCCTGACGGCCGTTGCGGTGTCACCTTTTCCCCGGCCGCCCGACGACCATTGCCTCAGATCAAAAGGTGCTATCCCCCACATACGTACCCAGTAAGCACGGGCAATGGTCGTCGGTAGTGCTGGTCGGCGGGCCCGGTCAGCAGGCCGGTCGGCACAGCACCCGGCAAAAGAGGTCGGTGCGCGGGTGCGGCCGGGTGCGGCCGGGTGCCTACGCGTCGCTGGCTAGGGCCATCCCGTGCCCGGTCACGACCGGCACGAGGTCCGGCGAGGCGAGGGACTCGAGG
>JBBRNQ010000024.1:0-46816 GCA_038230235.1 Actinomycetales bacterium | reverse complement strand
CGTCGTACCTGATCATGGGGCTGCGTGCGTCGGCAGACGCGAACGACGGGGTAGTGAGGGGTGGAGTGGTGGGCGGTCCAGACAGTCCCGGTAGCCGGCACACGGTCATCGTGGTGGGCAGCGGCTTCGGGGGTCAGGCGGCTGCCATGACCTTGGTGCGTCTCGGGATCGAGGACCTGCTCATCCTCGAGCGGCGCGACTTCGTGGGGGGCACCTGGGCGCAGAACAGCTATCCCGGGGCCGCGGTCGACGTGCAGTCGCCGCTCTACTCCCTCAGCAGCGAGCCCTATCCGTGGACCCGGATGTTTGCCGAGCAGGCCGAGCTGCAGGACTACACCGACCACGTGATCGACAAGCACCGCCTGCGGGAGCGGACCGTGCTGGGCGCCGAGGTGACGCGGCTGCGCTGGTGCGATGACGTGGCGGACGCGGGGGACGGGGCTGACGACGGCGACGGTGAGGACGGCCGGCGTGGCGAGTGGGAGGTGACGACCACGGCCGGCACCTACTGGGCGCAGTTCGTCGTCAACGCCTCCGGGCCCCTGAGCATCCCCGTCATCCCGCCCTTCCCCGGCCGCGACACCTTCGCCGGGGTGGCGTTCCACACCAACGGCTGGCGCCACGACGTCGACCTGGCCGGCAAGCGCGTCGCCGTCGTCGGGAGCGGCGCCAGCGCTGCACAGGTCATCCCTGCGATCACCCCGCAGGTCGGTGAGCTGCACGTCTTCCAGCGCTCACCGCACTGGGTGATGCCTCGCCACGACCGTGTCTTCACCCCGTGGCAGCGGCGCCTGATGACGATCCCCTTGGTGCACAAAGCTGTCCGCACCGCCATCTACTGGAGCCTCGAGACCCGCATCGTCGGCTTCAAGTACTCCGACAAGGCGCTCGAGCAGGTCGCCGGCAAGGTCGCGCGCGGTCACCTGGCGCAGCAGGTGCCCGACCCCGAGCTGCGCCGGCTGCTCACGCCCGACTACACCATCGGGTGCAAACGGGTCCTGCTCTCCAACACCCTCTACCCGGCCCTCAGCCAGCCGCACGTCACCGTGCACGGGCGCGACGACGGCATCGCGCAGGTAACGCCCAGCGGCATCACGACCGCTGGTGGGCAGCAGCTCGACCTCGACGTCATCGTCTGGTCGACCGGCTACGACGCCACCGACGGCGCCATCCCGTATCCCGTCGAGGGCCGCCACGGGCAGACCCTCAGCGAGCACTGGGCGCAGTTTCCCCGCGCCTACCTCGGCACCACCGTGCCCGGATTCCCCAACCTCTTCGTGGTCACTGGCCCCAATACGGGCATCGGGCACACGTCGGCGATCTTCGTCATCGAGGCCCAGATGGAGTACATCGCCCGCGCCGTCGGCGCCGTGCGCGCCCAGGGCGCCCGGGCCATCGAGGTGACGCCGCAGGCCGAGGAGTCCTACACCCGCATGATCCACCGCGAGATGGAGCGCACGGTGTGGAAGACGGGCGGCTGCTCCAGCTGGTACCAGTCCCGCTCCGGGCACGTCATCGCGATGTTCCCCGGCTTCAGCTTCACCTTCCGGCTCAAGGCCAGGAAGTTCCGCCCCGACCACCACCTCGTCAGCTGAAGGGCCGTTCCGTCATGCCTCGCCTCAAGACCTACCGCGACAAGGTCGTCGTCATCACCGGTGCCGGCTCCGGCATGGGCCGCGCCTATGCCGTGGAGCTCGCCGGGCGGGGTGCCCGCCTCGCGCTCGCCGACCTCGACGCCGAGGGGCTCGCCGAGACCGTGGCGCAGCTGCCCCCGGCGTCGGTCGGGCTGAGCGAGGTCTACGACGTGAGTGACCGCGAGGCGACGTACGCGTTCGCGGAACGCGTGCGGGGCGAGCTGGGGGGCGCCCACGTGATCATCAACAACGCGGGCATCGAGGGCGGGGTCAAGCCGGTGTGGGCCACGGACGAGCGCTTCTACGAGCAGGTGATGGCCGTCAACTTCGGGGGAGTGCGGCACGGCACCCGGGCCTTCCTGCCGCAGATCCTGCACCGCGGGGAGGGAGCGGTGGTCAACGTCTCGAGCATCTTCGGGCTCGTCGGCACGCCGAACCACTCCGACTACTGCGCCAGCAAGTTCGCCGTACGGGGCTTCACCGAGGCGCTCGCCGCCGAGCTGACCGGCAGCCCCGTCACCGTGCACCTCGTGCATCCCGGTGGGGTCGACACCAACATCACCCGCCTGGAGGCCAGCCAGGCCTTCAAGCGCAAGTACTTCGGCACCCAGCCGCACGAGATCGCGAGGGTCGTCGCCGACGGGGTGCTCAAGGGGAGGCGGCGTATCGTCTACGGGCAGGGCGCGGCCAAGGTGCGACTCGGCTCGCGGGTGCTGCCGATGCGGGTGATGGCCATGGCCGTGTGGCTCGACATGCGCGGGATCCTCGACCGGAGCGACTACCCGCCGCGGTAGTCCCACGCGGTGCCTTCTCGAGGGGACGACGACGTCGGGCAGCGATGGGGCAGGGCTTCGGCGTGACCGAGCTGATCGGATGACGTCGATCCGCAGGTCTGCATGTCAAGATCTGCAGGTGGAGGAGCTGCTCTCGGTGGGTGATGTCGCGGGGCGGCTCGGTGTCGCGCCCTCGACGGTGCGCATGTGGGGGTCGCGCTACGGGATGACTGCGTCGGGGCGGACGCCGGGCGGGCACCGGCGCTATACCGCCCACGACCTGGCCCGGATGCAGCGGGTGCACGCGGCTGTCGTCGCCGGTCTGACGCCGGCATCGGCGGCTGCGGCGGAGCTGGGGGTGGCGCCGCCTGCGCCGACACCTGGGTCGTCGTCGCGCCGCTCCGGCGCCGGTGGCTCGGTGCTCGCCGTGCCGGGTGCCGGGGCTCGCGCCAGAGGGGTTGCGCGGGCCGCCTCACGGCTGGACGAGATGGCCGTCGAAGACGCGCTCGTGCAGGCGCTGCGGGCGAATGGCACCCTGGCCACCTGGCAGGACGTCGTCCGGCCGGTCCTCGTCGCCGCCGGCGACCACTGGCAGCGCACCGGTGACGGCATCGAGATCGAGCACCTGCTCAGCCAGGCCGTGAGCACCGCCTTCGTGCGTCACGTCGCCGACGTCAGTGCCCGGCCGCAGGACCCGCCGGTTCTCCTCGCTGCCGGTCCGCGCGACGAGCACGTGCTGGCCCTGCAGGCCGTCCGGGCTGCGTTGGCCGAGCAGGGAGTGCCAGCGCGGCTCCTCGGGCCCCGCACCCCCGTGGCCGCGCTCGCCGCTGCGGCCAAGCGCACCCGGGCGCCGGCCGCGCTCGTGTGGCTGTCGACGCCCGACGCCGGCGCGGCCGCCGACCTGCCGGTGCTGGCCAAGGCCCATCGACGGATCGCGGTCTTCGTCGGGGGGCCGGGCTGGGACGGGGTCAACGTGGGTGGCGCGCGCCGCTGCACCGACCTGGCTGACACCGTCGACGTCCTGGCCGCAGCAGCAGCGGGCCGCGCCTGAGGGGCCAGGCGCTGACTGCCAAATCGTAACTTGCACAAGTTGTGGCGCCGCCCCTCCAGCAGTACGCTCCAGTGTGCCAGCCGATCGGTTGGCATGAGCTCTGCGGCAACGACGCCGCACCACGTAGGAGCACTGATGGTTGCCGCATCCGGCATTGACATCCCCTCACTGACCTCAAGCCAATTCGCTACGGTCTACAATCTCTTCTCCCTCGTGATCGCCTCCATGCTGTTCACGGCGATCTACCTCCTCCTCTCCCGAAGCCGGGTCGCCCCGCGCTACCGCAACGCGCTCGTGGTCTCGGCCATGGTCTGCGGCATCGCGGCTTACCACTACTTCCGGATCTTCAACAACTTCAACGAGAGCTACCCGCCGGGTGCTGACGTCCTGGCCAACCACGCGCTGTCCAACATCCAGTTCAACGAGGCCTACCGCTACGTCGACTGGTTGCTGACCGTGCCCCTGCTGCTCGTCGAGACCATCGCGGTCATGGCGCTCGGCAAGTCGGAGCAGCGTGGTCTGCTGATGAAGCTGGTGCCCGCCTCGGCCCTGATGATCCTGCTCGGCTACCCGGGTGAGATCGCCACGGCGGCTGGCACGCGGGCGATCTGGGGCATCCTGTCGACGATCCCCTTCATCTACATCCTCTACGTGCTCTTCGTCGAGCTGAGCAAGTCGCTCGACCGCCAGCCCGTGCAGGTCATCCAGACGATCAAGACGCTGCGCCTGTCGCTCGTCATCCTCTGGTGCGTCTACCCGATCGCCTACCTCTTCCCGATCATCGGAGGCGACTTCTTCGGGGGCTCGAACGGCTTCGTCCTGCGACAGGCCGGCTACAGCATCGCCGACATCCTCGCCAAGGCCGCCTACGGACTGGTGATCTTCAGGATCGCCCGGATGAAGAGCGAGCTCGAGGACGTGCAGTACGACGACCACCACCAGACGGTCCGCGAGCGCGTCGCGGCCTGACCGATGGTCCCGCTCACCCGGTCGGCCTCCGCCCCTGTGCGGAGGCCGACCGCGGACCCGGTGGCGCTCCCCCTCCGGTCTGCTGCTCGGGGGCAGACCTCGGCGATGGCCGCCCTCCCCGTCCTCACCACCCTGCCCGTCGCGGCCCTGGGTTCCCTCGTGGTCCTGTGCCTCCTGGCGCCCCACACGGCGCAGGACCTCGCCCTGCCGATCGCCGTCACCGGTGCCCTGATCGGCATCCCGCACGGCGCCGTCGACCACCTCGTCCCCTGGTGGTGGGCCTCGCAGACCGGCCCAGCCCCTCGCCGCCGCCCCGGCACAATGCGGCTCACCGCCTTCGTGCTCGCGTATGCAGCCAGCGCCGCGCTCGCCTTCGCAGCGTCCCTCGTCATCCCGACCGCGACCTATGTCGCCTTCCTCCTGCTGTCCGCCCTGCACTTCGGCCGAGGGGAGGCCGTGACGACCGCCGAGCGCGCCGGGCGCGCGGTCCCCGGCCCCGGCGAGGAGTGGGCGACCACGCTCGCCTCGGGTCTCATCGTCATCGGGCTGCTGCTGTGGGCTCGCCCGCACGACACGGCCGAGCTGCTGCGCCCCGTGTCACCCTGGCTCGCTGGCGCTGTCGTCGGCAGCGCTGCGGTGGGTCTCGTCGCCGTCGGCCTGTCCGTCGTCGGCGCCGTGGCCGTGCAGCTGCGCCGCCGCCGGTTCCTGGACGCCGCCGAGCTCGTCCTGCTCACGGTGGCCTTCGCGGTGGCGCCCCCGCTGGCCGCCTTCGGGCTGTGGTTCGGGATGTGGCACGCCGTACGCCACACCGGGCGCCTGCTCGACCTCGCCCGCACCGACCGCGGTGCTGCCGTGACATCGGTCGACTGGTGGCACGCTGTACGCCGGTTGATGGTGGCCGGGGCCCTGCCGACCGTCGTGGCGCTGGGCGCCGTGGCTGTGCTCCTCGCCGTGCGCGATGTGGCCGGGCTACAGGCCGAGATCGGCGTGCTCCTCGCCCTCACCTTCCCGCACGCCGCCGTCGTCGGGGCGCTGGATCGCTCGGAGTCACGGCGCCTTGTTGCCGCGGACGCGACCGTTTTCCCTCCCTGAGAACCCGATTCGGCCCGAGCGGAGCAACAAGCGGACTGGGGGAGGGGTGGCGGGTGGCGGTTTGGCGAGACTCAGGTCAGGAGGGTGGCCAGCTCGGGAGCGGTCGTGACCGGGCGGTCGCAGACGAAGCCACGACACACGTAGGCCGCCGCCCCGCCGTCGACCAGGGGCCGGTCGGCGAGCAGGGGGTGCGAGTCGGGGGCTCCATACGCGACGACGAGGCCGGGGGAGGGGCTGCGGCGGGCGACCTCGAGCAGGGCGAGGCCGTGCCCGTCGTCGGGTGACGGCGTGACGACGGCGACCTGCAGCGGGCCCGCCGCACGGGCCTCGGCGACCGCGAGGGCCCAGCCGGCGAAGCGGGGGTCGCGGGTGGCGACGGCACCAGCGCTCATCAGCGCGCGGTCGGCGGAGTCGAGCCACGTGGTCTGGCCGGTGAGGGCGCCGAGGGTGAGCAGTGCTCCCGCGACGGCGGACTGGCCCGAGGGCTCGGCCCCGTCGGAGCCGGAGTGCGGGCGGGCGAAGAGGGCCTCCGCGTCGTCGGCCGTGTCGTGCACCGCCCCGGCGTCGTCGGTGAAGTGGGCCAGCACCGTCTCGAGCAGACCGATTGCGGCGTCGAGCCAACGCCTCTCGCCCGTGGCCTGGTGGAGCGCGAGCAATCCCTCGGCGAGGTTGCCGTGGTCGTCGGCCACAGCGGCCGCCGCCCCGACGGCGCCGTCGCGCGAGGAGCGGCGCAGCCGGCCGTCGACGATGTGGGTCTCGAGCAGGTAGGTGGCACAACGAGATGCAGCTTCGACGAAGCGGGGCTCGTCGAGCAGCAGTCCGACGTCGACGAGCCCGGCGATCGCGAGCCCGTTCCACGACGTGACGACCTTGTCGTCGCGGCCGGGCTGAGGTCGGGTGGCCCGGGAGGCGAGCAGGCGCTCGCGGATGGAGACCCAGCTGGCGTGGCCCTCGGAGCCCACCGGGTCGAGCGGCAGCTGAAGCGTGGAGGCGCCCTCCTCGAAGGTGCCGGTGGGGGTGACGAGCAGGAGGAACGCGGCGTACGGGCCGTCGTCGGGGCCGAGCACCTCTGTGAGCTGCGAGGGGGTCCACGCGTAGGTGAGACCCTCGACGCCGGCACTGTCGGCGTCGAGGGCGCTGGCGAAGCCGCCCTCCGCGGTGCCGAGGTCACGCACGACGAACTCCGCTGTCTCCCAGGCGATCCGGCGGGCGAGCGGGTTGCCGGTGGCGCGCCACCAGTGGGCATAGACCCGCATCAGCAGCGCGTTGTCGTAGAGCATCTTCTCGAAGTGGGGGACGACCCAGGCGGCGTCGACGGCATACCGGGCGAAGCCGCCGGCGAGCTGGTCGTAGATGCCGCCGCGGGCCATCGCGGTGCAGGTGGCCTCGACCAGGTGCAGAGCCTGCTCGTCGCCCGTGCGCGCGTGGTGGCGCAGCAGCTGCTCGAGCACCATCGACGGCGGGAACTTCGGGGCGCCGCCGAAGCCACCGTGGGCCGTGTCCTCCGTGCGGGCCAGCGCCGTGACCGCGACGGCCAGGGCGCTCTCGTCGAGGGCCGCACCCTCCGGTGGGGTCATCGCCCGGCGAATGGCTCCGGTGATGTGGGCGCTGCTCGCGAGCAGCTCGTCGCGCTGGTCGCGCCACGCGGTCGTGACAGCGGTGAGCAGCTGGAGGAACTGGTCACGGCGGAAGTAGGTGCCGCAGAAGAAGGGCTCACCGTCGGGGGTGGCGAAGACGGTCATCGGCCAGCCGCCGCTGCCGGTCATCGCCTGGGTCGCCGCCATGTAGACCGCGTCGACGTCGGGCCGCTCCTCGCGGTCGATCTTCACGGGCACGACCGCGGCGTTGAGGGCAGCCGCGACACCGTCGTCCTCGAAGGACTCGTGCGCCATCACGTGGCACCAGTGGCAGGCGGAGTAGCCGACGGAGATGAGGAGCGGTACGTCGCGCTCCTTCGCCTCGGCGAAGGCTGCTGGCCCCCACTCCTGCCAGTCGACGGGGTTGTCCCGGTGCTGCAGGAGGTAGGGCGAGGTCGCATCGGCGAGGCGGTTCACCCGCCCCACTCTCTCATCCGGTGCGACGGCCCGGTCCCCGGAACCGCGGATCCGCGACACCGTACGAACGTGCCCATCGGGGCCAACGTCGTCGCGACGTCGGCTGGCACGAAGTGGCCTTGCGCCTCGGGGGACGCCCCACCACCACTCGCTTAGATTTCAACCAGTGCCTTCGAGGCGCCGTCACGACCCTGACCGCCGCGTCGAGGCAAGGCCCCCACCCGAAGGACACCGTTGATCGACGCCGTCACCCCTGCCTCCCCTTCCTACCCCGACGCGGGAGGCTCGGGCTCGCAGGCGCAGAAGAAGTTGGGAGCCACCGCGGACCCGGACCTCTCGGCCTTGCTCGACCGAGCGGCGGCGGGTGACGTCGAGGCGGCGGCGGCGGTCTACGACCGGGTGTCGGTCTTCGCCTACCACCTCGTCCTCCTCGTCGTCGGGGACGTCGAGGTCGCGACGGAGGTCTGCCGTCAGGCGTTCGGCGCGGTGTGGGAAGGATGGGGCGCAACCCCCGACCACGCGCGCCGTCGTCACCCCGTACAGACCTGGTTGCTCATGACGGTGCACCGCTTCGCGACGGATCATTGTCGGGCGACAGGTCTTCCGCGGACTGCCTAGGGATAAGGCGTCTCCGGCCACATCCCCGGCCACATCCCCGGCCAGGTCAGGCCCCGGCGAGAGTCCTCAGATGCGGGGGAGCAGTGCCGATGAACCAGACATGTTCCTCAGACGGGCGCCGAGGCCCGAGTCCCCGACCGACGTGATCGTGTCTGCCGATGTGTCGGCAGCGCACGCCGAGATCGAGCGCCTCCGGGCGGAGCTGGTCGCCACCGGTCAGGCCGCCTCGACGTCCGCGGAGCGCTATGAGCTGATGATCGCCGCCGCTGGAATCGGTCTGTGGGACATGGATGTCGTGGCCGACGACCCGGTCAACCCCAACAACGTCTTCCAGTGGTCGCAGGAGTTCAGGACCATGCTCGGCTACCGGGATGTCAACGACTTCCCCGACGTCCTGAGCAGCTGGGCGTCGCGGTTGCACCCCGAGGACGCCCAGCGCACCGTGGACGCGTTCCTCGGCCACCTGAACGACCGCACGGGCCGCATCCCCTACAACATCGAGTACCGGTTGCAGCTCAAGGACGGCCGCTACCGCTGGTTCGTCGCCACCGGGGCCACCCGGCGCGACTCACGAGGCACCCCTCTGCGGGTGGCCGGGGCGCTGCGCGACATCGACGACCAGAAGAACCTGGCGGTCCGGTCGGAGCGACAGGTCAGCCAGCTGTCGGTCTCTGCCGACCAGCTCGGTGGAGTCAGCGCCGACCTGTCCCGCGCGGTCGCCGACGTGGTGAGCCAGGCAGCGCACGCAGCGCAGACGGTGGCCGAGCTCGACGCCAGCAGCACCCAGATCGGTGCGGTCGTCAAGCTCATCACCGGCATCGCCTCGCAGACCAACCTGCTCGCCCTCAACGCCACCATCGAGGCTGCGCGGGCCGGCGACGCCGGCAAGGGTTTCGCGGTGGTCGCCAGCGAGGTGAAGGAGCTGGCCACCGAGACCGGGAGGGCGACCGAAGCCATCTCGCGTCAGATCGAGGAGATCCGGGGCCAGACCGTCAACGCCGTGCGCAGCATCGAGGACATCAGTGCCGCCATGGAGGCCCTCTCCTCCACCCAGCGCTCGGTCGACGAGCTCGTGCAGGCCCAGGCGTCGTCGCAGTCGTCGGACTACTGACCCGGGGCTTCCACCGGTGGGTTTGGCCATAAGCAGCACGGCTTCCTTAATGCCAACTTACATTTGTCTGGTGCCACTTCATGGTGCCGCACCGTCCCTGATCTCGGTTTCGCGTTCGGGCCACCACGCACCGGAGGACACCCATGCAGGACGCCGTCATGCCCCATGACGTCGAAGAACCGCCGCGGGTCGTGGCGGGCCCCGACCTGGCTGCACTTCTCGACCGTGCGGTAGCCGGTGACGTCGGCGCGGCGGCGGCCGTCTACGACCAGGTGTCGACGTCCGCCTACCGCCTTGTCGTCCTGATCGTCGGTGACCTCGAGATCGCGACGGAGGTCTGCGCTCGCGCGTTCGACGAAATGTGGCAGGTATGGAGGTCCGCCCCCAATCGGGTGCACCGCACGGCAACAGCACGCACCTGGCTGCTGACGATGATGCACCGGTACGCCACCGACCAGGTGAGGTCGATGCGACGCGACGTCCCGCAGGACGTGACCCCTTCTCCGAGGCCCTGGCAGCGCAAGCCTGGGCCTCCGCCACGGGTCGCCTGACCGCTGCTGTCGGCGCACGCGGGTCTCGTCGTGAATCCTGGTGCAGCTCGCTCGTGGTGAATTGTTGAGCGTTGGGCCGCTCTGCCCGACTCGCGCAGGCGGTGACTACCTACGGTCGCGGGGGCCGGCGGTGCTCGAGAGGGACTCCACCCTCTTGCGGGTCTCGTCGACCTGGGCGTTCAGGGCGCCGACGACCGCGAACTGCTGCTCGGCGACCTGACGCAACACACTGGCCGCCTCGCCGACCTGACCGATCCCGCCGCTCATCTCGGCGATGGCGAGACCAACGGCGGTGCTGTGGACGTTGAGCTCGGTGATCGTGGCAGTGATCTGGTCGGTCGAACGGGCCGTCTCCATGGCGAGCTCCTTGACCTCGGCGGCCACCACGCTGAAGCCCCGGCCGGCAGCGCCGGCGCGCGGCCTCGATCGTCGCATTAAGGGCGAGGAGCTTCGTCTGGTCGGCGACGCCCGCGATGAGCCGGGTCATCCCGTCGACCTCGCGCAGAATCGCCTGCAGCTGCGCCACGACGGTGTCAGCGTGGCGGGCCTGCTCGATCACGCTCCGTGACACGACATCGGTGGCGGTGACCCGGTCGTCGATCGTGGCGGCGCCCTGGCGGACGACCTCGACCTGGGCACTGAGCTCGCGCAGCTCGGCTGACACCGACCCTGCGGTCTCGTCGACGGCATGCTGGGCGCGCTCGCGCAGGGTGACCTCCGCAAGGCGCTGCTGCTCGACCCCGGTCTGGAGCGGAAATTCGCGCTGCTTGTGGGCGCTGGCGAGCTGCGCGTCCGGCTCGGCCAACCCAGAGGGTACTGTCGTGACGATCACCCGGTGAGAGTGAGGGAGCGGCTGTGCCCAGCCCGTTGGTGCGCACCAAGCTCTACATCCCCCCGGTACGTCCGGAGATGGTGCGGCGGCCGCGGCTCCTGACCCTCCCGCGGGCGCCGGAGTCGCCTCGGCTGACCCTCGTCTCCGCGCCCCCCGGCTTCGGCAAGACGACGTTGCTCGCGTCGTGGGTCGAGGCGGCGAGGGCGGCGGGGCGGGCAGTGGCGTGGGTGTCGCTCGAGGAGACCGAGCGGCAGCCCGAGTCGTTCTGGACGTATGTCGTGACCGCCCTCGATGACGCTGCTCCCGGCGTCGGAGCGAGTGCGCTGGCTCTCCTGCAGAGTCCCCACCCGTCCATCGCGACCGTCCTCACCCTCGTGCTCAACGAGCTCAGCGCCAGGCCCGAAGGGCTCGACCTGGTGCTCGACGACTACCACTGCGCTGACGGGCCGGCGATCGCCGACGACGTGTCGTTCCTGTTGCTGCACCTGCCTCCTGCGGTGCACCTGGTGATCGGCACCCGCGCGGACCCGGCCCTCCCGCTGGGTCGCCTGCGAGCCCGCGGCGAGCTGGTCGAGGTCCGCGCGGCCGACCTGCGGTTCACGCTCGCCGAGGCGGCTTCATACCTGAACGAGGCTGTGGGCCTCGACCTGCAGGCGGGCGACATCGCTGCCCTCGAGGGGCGTACGGAGGGCTGGATCGCCGCCCTCCAGCTGGCTGCCCTGTCGCTCCGGGGGCGCCACGACGGGGCGGCCTTCATCGCCGGCTTCACCGGTGACGACCGCTACGTCGTCGACTACCTCGTCGAGGAGGTGATCGGACGCCAGCCCGACCGCATCCGGACGTTCCTGCTCGAGACCTCGATCCTCGAACGACTCAGTGGCGCGCTGTGCGACGCCGTCACGGGCGGGGACGACGGCCGGCGCGTGATGGAGCAGCTCGACCGGTCGAACCTCTTCGTCGTGCCGCTCGACGACACCCGTCAGTGGTACCGGTACCACCATCTCTTCGCCGACGTCCTCCGCGCGCACCTCCTGCACGAACGCCCCGGTCAGGTCGCCGACCTGCACCGGCGAGCCGCACAGTGGTACGTCGGACACGACGAGCCGGTGCCGGCGGTCAGGCACGCCCTCGCCGCAGGCGACGTCGAGCTCGCGGCCGACGTCATCGAGCGCTCCGCGATCGGCATGCTGCGCGACCGCCAGGAGGCCAGCGTGCGGAGGTGGGTCGACGACGTCCCGTACGACGTCGTGCGCCGTCGCCCCGTGCTGGCGGTGGGATTCATCGGGGCCCTGATGTCCAGCGGACAGCTCGAGGGTGTCGACGCCCGGCTGGATGACCTCGAACGGCTGCTCGCCGCCCCGCAGGAGGACACCACCGTGCTCGACCCGTCCGTGCTGCCCCGGTTGCCCGGGACGCTGGAGACGTATCGCGCGGCCCTGGCCCTGGCCCGGGGGATGCCGGGCGACACCGTCGTGCACGCCGACCGCGCCGTCGCGCTGGCGGCACCCGGTGACGACCTGACCGTGGCCGCCGCATCCGCCCTGTCCGGTCTCGCGTCGTGGGCCAGCGGGGACCTGGAGGGTGCCGACCGGGGCTACTCCCGCGCCGTCGAGGGGCTGCGGCGGGCGGGTAACTACTCCGACGTGCTCGGGTGCTCGATCACCCTCGCCGACCTGCAGGTCACCTCGGGTCGCCTCGACGGAGCCGTGGGCATCTACGAGGGTGCCCTGCGGCTCGCCGCCGAGCACGAGGTCGGCGGGCCGCTGCGAGGGACGGCGGACATGGTGCTGGGATTGGGTCAGGTCGCCCTCGAACGGGGGGATCTCGAGGCCGCGGCGGCCCATCTGCGTCGGGTGGAGCAGCTCGGGGAGCAGTGCGGTCTGCCGCAGCACCCGTACCGGTGGCGGGTCACGCGTGCTCGGCTGCTCGAGTCGGATGGGGACCTCGCGGGGGCCGTGGCCCTGCTCGAGGAGGCGGACCGGGTCTACGTCGGCGACTTCTCCCCGAACGTGCGTCCGGTGCCGGCCCAGAGGGCGCGGGTGCTCGTGGCCCAGGGCCGTCTGGTGGAGGCTCGCGACTGGGCGCGTGGCGTGCACCTCGGCCCGGACGACGAGCTGCACTACGTCTGGGAGTACGAGCACGTGACGCTCGCGCGGATACTGCTGCGCGAGCACGCCGCCGAGGGATCCGTACCCGCACTGCAGACGGCCTCCGGTCTGCTGCAGCGGCTCCTGGTCGCGGCGCAGGAGGGTGGGCGCACCGGCACGGTGATCGAGATCCTGGCTCTGCAGGCGCTCGCGCACCAGGCCCGTCACGGGCGTCACGACGTCCCGAGCGCCGCGGCGCTGCTGGGCCGGGCCCTGAGGCTGGCCGAGCCGCAGGGCTACGTGCGGGTGTTCGTGGGCGAGGGCCTGCCCATGGTGATGCTGCTCGAGGCGCTCGTCCGCAAGGACCCGTCCTGGGACTACGCGCGACGGCTACTCAAGGCCTCCCGTCCCGTGAGCAGGCCTGTGCCTGCACGGGATCAGGGTCTCGTCGACCCCCTCAGCGTCCGCGAGCTCGACGTGCTCCGGCTGCTGGCCACCGACCTCGACGGCCCCGCCATCGCCCGCGAGCTCGTCGTCTCGCTCAACACTGTGCGGACCCACACCAAGAGCATCTACGCCAAGCTCGGTGTCAGCAGCCGCCGGGCGGCCCTCACGCGAGCGGCAGAGCTGCAGCTCATCGCGCGCGCCCGCTGACGCCAGCGACGATCACCACCGCACTCACCACATCGCTCACCACATGAGGTGAGGCGCGGCAGCCCTTGCGGCTCCTACCGTTCGGGGCATGAACACCGCAGCCACCCGCCCAGCGGCCCGGAGCAACGAGTCCGGCTGGTACGAGATCCGCCTCCAGGGGCGGCTCGACCCCCGGTGGTCCGCCTCGTTCGAGGCCATGAGCCTGACCACCGGTGAGGGCTTCACCCTGCTCCGAGGTCCGGTCGTCGACCAGGCCGCCCTGCACGGTCTGCTCCACCAGCTGCGCGACATCGGCGTGCCCCTGACCTCCGTCACCCGCGTCGAGCCCGATGACGCGACGCCTCCGCCTCACCACCGCGACACCCCCAACACCCACGCACAGGAGCCTGACATGACCCTGACCGCACCGTCCGCCCCCGTTGCCACCTCCGGCGCACCCGCCGACCCGACGCGGAACCACGCGCGGGCCGCCGGCATCTTCTACCTGCTCACGTTCCTCTCCTCCATCCCGGCCCTGCTGCTCATCGGGCCGGTGCTGCACGACGCCGGCTACGTCACCGGCGCTGGTCAGGACACGCGCGTCATCTGGGGCTGCGTGCTCGACGTCGTCAACGCCCTGACGGCGATCGGCTCGGCCGTGGCCCTCTTCCCCGTCCTGAGGCGACGCCACGAGGCGATGGCGCTGGGCTTCGTCACCTCGCGGCTCATGGAGGCGGCCGTCGTCATGATCGGCGTCGTCAGCCTCCTCGCCGTGGTCACCCTGCGGCAGCAGAACGCCGGCGTCGGCAGTGACCCGACCACCCTGACCACCGTCGCCCACGCACTGGTGGAGGTGAGGAACTGGACCTTCCTCCTCGGCCCGGGACTCATGCCCGCCTTCAACGCCATCCTCCTCGGCACGGTGCTCTACCGCACGCGGCTGGTGCCGCGCCTGATCCCGACCGTCGGGCTCATCGGTGCTCCGCTGCTGCTCGCCGCGGCCGGGGCCACCCTCTTCGGCCTCTTCGACCAGGTCTCGTCCGTCGGCGGGCTGCTCACCGGCCCGATCGCCGCCTGGGAGCTCGCGGTCGGCTGCTGGATGACGTTCAAGGGCTTCGACCGCTCGGCCGTCACCGCCCTTCGACCGACGCCGGACCGGGCTGGGACAGCGGGTTGACCCAAACTTGAGGTAGCGCAGAGCGTCTCCTGAGGTTCACACGGAAGAGTCCGAATTGTCGGACCTGCCTGCTCGGGCGCCAAGGCCGCCTCGGGCGACCGGGTCAGCGGCCGAGCACCAGGGTCCGTACTCCTCGAGGAGCACTCCATGTTTCGACGTCTGGTCCCAGCCGCCCTTGTGACGGTGGCCGCCGCCGGTCTGATCGGGGTCGCGCCCGCACAGGCGGCCACCGACACCCTGACCTTCACCGGGGTGACGTCGTACGGCGCCATGACGGTGAGCAACGGGACGAGCACCGGGTCGATCCCCGGAGGAACCGGGTACACGGGGTCCCTCACCTACGACGCCGCGACGGCCTCCAGCGGGACCTTTGCCGGTGGCACCCACTCCACGCTCCGGTTCAGCGACCTGGCGATGACCGTCGGAGCCTCGACCACGCACACCGGGGCCGGTGTCGTCGACGTCTACGACAACCTCCTCAGCAACTCGTCCTACCCCGTCGGGGACTCGGTCTACGTGAACTTCACCGGCAGCGTGGCACCGTCCGGTCCGCTCGCTGGGGCCGACTTCAACTGGATGGGGCTGGCCTTCCTCGACAGCACCGGCCGGGCGGTGTCCGCGGGGCTGCTTCCCGCAGACCTCTCCGGCCCGGCCTGGACGAGCACCTTCAGCGAGTTCAACTACGGCACGACGGGAACCCGTTGGGGAGCGGGGAACACCTCACGCATCCAGCCCATGACGCCCGCCAGCGGCACCCCGGCGCCGAGCGTCCCCTGCGCTGGCTCCGATGCCGCAGTCTCCGCCGTCGCGCCGCGCACCCCGGGTTTCCTCGTCGTCGGGAGCGGGGCGAACCTGCTCGACCACCTCCGGACGACGGACCTGACGCCGGCGAGCACCACGTTCCTCGGTGGGACCACGACCTTCGACCAGGCGGGTCTCATCGTGGCCTGGCAGGGCGTGGTGGCGCCGGACGGCTGCCACCTGACGTCGCTCACCGTCTCGCCCAGCGTGCAGTTCGCGACGACCTCGCTGCCTGCGGCGACGGTCGGCGCACCATACGTTGCACCGGTCGCTGCGCAGTGGGGTGTCAAGCCCTACCTGGTCTCGATGACGGGGCTGCCGAGCGGTCTCTCGTATGACGGCACGGCCATCTCCGGCACCCCCACCACCGCCGGGACGTTCCCCGTGACCGCAACCGTCACGGACGGCGTCGGTGGGACGAGCACCGCCACGTGGACCCTGACCGTCGCACCGGGGGCACCGGTGACCACGGGACCCAGGCTCGAGGGCGAGGGCAGGATCACCCGGATCGGTGACGGCCTCTCGTCCCTCACGATCGGGACGACGACGGTGGTCTGGAACGCCGCGACGGCGATCACGGTCAACACCCACGACGGGGAGCTGGCGGTGGTCGACTCGTCAGTCAAGGTCGGTATGAAGGCGCAGTGGTCGGGCCGGCGGCTCGCCGGGAGCACCGTCGTGCTGCTCACCCACCTCGAGATCGGCTGAGCCGCGACCTGCCCACCCGCCTTCCGAACACGGGAAACCCTTCGTTTCGGCGCTGCGCGACCGCTGAAATGACGGGTTTCCCTTGTTCGGAGGGCGGGGGGAGGGGTGGGTGGGAGCGTTCTGCGCACAGCCGTCGCGGCGGCTGACCGGGATAAGGTGCCGGATGGCTACCGAGTCGTCGTACAGCATCGCGCCGCTCAGCCCCGAGACCTGGCCCGCCTTCGATGCGCTGGTCGGGCGGCACAACGGCATCTTCGGCGGCTGCTGGTGCATCTGGTTCCACCCTGACGGGCCCGAGCGCGGCCAGGGGGCCGAGGCCAACCGCGCGCTGAAGCGGGCCTACGTCGAGAAGGGCGAGGCCCACGCCGCCCTGGTGATGGACGGTGACGAGGCCATCGCGTGGGCCGAGTACGGGTCTCCGGTCGAGCTGCCCAGCCTCCACCACCGCAAGGAGTACGACGCCACCAAGACCGCGGACCCCGACTACCGGATCACCTGCGTCTTCGTCGACAAGCGCCACCGGCGGGGCGGCGTGACGGAGGTGGCGATCACCGGGGCGCTCGACCTGATTGCCCTGGCCGGTGGCGGGCGCGTGGAGAGCTATCCGCACGACCTGACCAACCAGACCACGAAGATGTCGTCGTCGTTCCTCTACAACGGGACGCGTCGGCTCTACGAGAGGCTCGGCTTCACCTACGACCGGCCGAAGGGGCTGAAGAACTGCGTCATGGTGAAGACGGTCGAGGGCGCGTCACCCCTGCCTTCCAGACAAGGGAAACCCGTCGTTTGAGCACTCGCAGATCGCTGAAATGAAGGGTTTCTCTCGTTCGGAGTGCGGGGGAGGGGGGAGGGGGATGTCGCCCTCCGACGAGGTCAGGCTGGGAAGTGTGGGCACGGGACAGGAGTTACCGCCCGTGGTGAGACGACCGACGAGACGCAGGCGGTGCGCGTGATCCTCCCGAAGGTGCGCGATCCGCGTCTCGTCACCATCCGGCGCGGTGGCAGCCTCACCGACGCGGACCACCAGCTGCTGGCGGTGTGGGCCGCTACCTGTGCGGAGCACGTTCTGGGTCTGTTCGAGACCGATCGCCCGGGGGACACCCGGCCGCGCGACGCCATCGCGGCGGTCCGCGGCTGGGTCCGCGGCGACGTGGGGATGATGCAGTGCCGGGCGGCCGGTGGCCACGCCATGGGCTCCGCTCGACCCCTGACGGGCGCAGCTCGCTACGCGGCCTACGCGGCGGGCCAGGCTGCGTGCGTCGCCCACGTCGCTGAGCACGACCTCGGGGCTGCGGCCTACGCGATCAAGGCGGTGCGGGCCGCAAACCCGTTGCGGGACAGCGAATCCGCCGGGGCGCGCGAGTGCGAGTGGCAGCGCCACCAGCTGCCTCGGCGGGTTCGCGCGCTCGTGCTGGAGGACCAGCAGCGGCGGAACGGCATCTGCTGGTCGGTCTTCGACCAGGACCCATCGGGAGGGCGACGTGCGAACGGTTGACCAGCTGACTCGGTCTGACCCGAGTGAACACGCGGGCGGGGTGCGCCCTGAGTTCGTACGGCGTCGCCGTACCCGGCTAGTCCAGGCTGGTCCGGTCCACCCCCCACCTCCGTGTTCCGGACGAGGGAAACCCTTCGTTTCGGTACTGTCCGGCTGCTGAAATGAAGGGTTTCCCTCGTTTGGAACGCGGGGGGGTGGGGGACGCTGGCGCTCGGCTGGCGTCATGCTGGGACCCATGGGCACACGAGTGGAGCTGCCGCGGTACCGGCTGGGGGCGAGGGTGTATGACGTCGTCTCGCTCGAACGCGTCGTCTACCGGGTCGGGCGGCAGGCAGCCATCGAGGCGCTGGGTCTGCGGGCCGGCGACCGGGTGCTCGACGTCGGGTGCGGTACGGGGCTGAACCTGCCGCTCCTGGAGGCGGCGGGGGTCGGTCAGGTGGTGGGGGTGGATGCCAGTGCCCCGATGCTGCGCCAGGCGCGCCGACGGGTGGAGAGGCAGGGCTGGTCGGCCGTCACGCTGGTCGAGGGCGACGCGGCGGAGGTGGCCTCCTTGCTGGACGGGCCGTTCGACACGGTCCTGTTCACCTACTCGCTGTCCGTGGTCGACGACTGGCGACGGGCCTGGGAGCAGGCCTGGGCGCTGCTGCGGCCCGGGGGCCGTGTCGCCGTCGTCGACACCGCGCTGCCGGTCGGCCGCTGGCGCGTCTTCGAGCCCCTGGCGCGGCTGGCGCTCTTCACCGGTGGTGTCGACGAGTCCCGTGAGGTCTGGCGGCAGGTGCTCACCGCCACCGACGACGCGACGTACGAGGTGCTGAGGGGCGGCCACGTGCACGTCGCGGTCGGCACGAAGCCCGGCGACCGCCCGCAGGGGCAGCAGTGAGCCGGCGGGCACCTCTGGGGGCCGAGCGCCTGCGAACCGACGGGCCAAGACCCACGGTCTCCGCCTGCCAGGACGACTCATGACCCGGGGATCCGCTCCCTCCTGGGGGTCGGCGGGCGACCCCACGGACTGGTCGTCCGACGACCTCGCCCCGCCGGACGGGGTCGCGTGGGACCTGCTCGTCGTCGGCGGTGGCACTGCGGGCCTGGTCGGGGCCAAGACCGCCGCCGGCGTCGGGGCCAGTGTGCTGCTGGTCGAGCGAGACCGGATCGGGGGCGAGTGCCTCTGGTCCGGCTGCGTGCCGAGCAAGGCCCTGCTCAGCGCCGCTCACGCGGCTCACGACACGAGGGCGGCGACCCGCTACGGCGTGCGTACGGAGGGGGTCACCGTCGACTTCGGGGCGGTGATGGCGCACGTACGCGAGGCCGTGGCGGCCATCGCGCCGGTCGACTCACCGGAGGCGATGCGGGCGGCGGGCGTCAGCGCCGCCCACGGGTCGGCGCTGCTCACCGGCCCGCACACCGCGACGGTGGACGGGCAACCAGTTCCCTTCCGACAGGCCCTGATCGCGACCGGTTCCACCGCGGTGGTGCCGCCCGTCCCCGGTCTCGATGAGGCGCACCCGCTGACCAACGACTCCGTCTTCGCCCTGACCCGGCTGCCGCCGAGGTTGCTGGTGCTGGGCGGTGGCAGCATCGGCTGCGAGCTCGGTCAGGCCTTCGCCCGACTGGGCTCGACGGTGACGCTGCTCGAGGCTGCCGACCGGCTGCTGGGGAGGGAGGACGCCGACGCCGCGGCCGTCGTCGCCCGGGCGCTGGGCGACGACGGGGTGGACGTCCGCACGGGTGCCGAGCTGGTCGCCGTACGACGTGACGCAGGCTCCTTCGTCGCCGAGCTGGGTGACGGCAGCGAGGTCGGTTTCGACTCCGTCCTGGTCGCCGTGGGCCGCCGTCCGTCCACCTCGTCGCTCGGTCTCGAGCAGGCTGGCGTCGAGCTCGACGAGCGCGGTCTCGTGCGCGTCGACGCCCGGCTGCGCACCACCAACCCCCACGTGTGGGCCGCGGGCGACCTGACCGGGCACCCCCAGCTCACCCACACCGCAGGGGTGCACGGCAGTCTCGCCGCCAGCAACGCGGTGCTCGGTCTGCGACGCCGGGTCGACGTCTCGCTCACTCCGCGGGTGACCTTCACCCAGCCCGAGGTCGCGGCCGTGGGCGTCGGCCTCGCGCAGGCGCAGGCCCTCGGGCTCACCGTCCACTCGGTCCACACGGTGCCGCACACCGAGGTCGACCGGGCGGTCGCCGAGCAGCAGACGGCCGGCTTCTCCAGGCTGGTGCTCGACCGCAGGGGGCGCGTCGTGGGGGCGACCGTCGTCGGCCCGCGCGCTGGGGAGTCGCTGGCCGAGGCCGTGCTGGCCGCCCGCCACCACCTGCGGGCGCGCGACGTCGCGGCCTCCACCCACGCCTACCCGACCTACGGCGACGGACTGTGGAAGGCCGCGCTCGCGGAGGTGCAGGAGCAGCTGGCGAGTGGCCTCACCGCCCGCGCGACCCACGCCCTCGCCGCCGTACGGCGCGTCACCCTCCGGGCCCGCCGTGACCGCCCTCCCCGTCCACACCGCTGAGAGGACACGTCCTGTCGATGTAGCACATATGGTGCTACATTCTGGGAATGGAACGCATCGGAGTGCGCGAGCTGCGTCAACATGCCAGCCGATACCTGGATCGCGTCAAAGCGGGGGAGACGGTGGAGGTGACCGAGCGGGGCGTGCTGGTGGCGTTACTGGTGCCGCCGGCTCCGGGAGCCGGCGCCCGTGAGCGTCTGATCGCCGCGGGCCGGTTGACGTCGGGCGTTGGTCCGTTGATCCTGCCGACGCGAGTGGTGACGACGACGAGCTCTTATGACGCCCTTGACGATCTGCGTGAGGAGCGATGATCTACCTCGACTCGTCCGCCCTGTTGAAGCTGCTGTTCCAGGAGGCCGAGAGCGACGCCTTGGAGTCATGGTTAGGGGCGCGGGGTGACGAGCCCAAGGTGAGCAGCGAGCTCGCCAAGGTGGAAGTGCTCCGAGCCTGCCGCCGCTTGGACCACCGAGCGGTGCCGACGGCCGAGCTGCTCCTGTCCCAACTGGACCTGGTCCCTTTGAGGGGAGCGGTGATTGATCACGCCGCACGGCTGGGAGGGAGCCGGCTGAGGAGTCTGGACGCCCTTCATCTCGCCAGCGCGCTGACCATTGGCGCGGAGCTGACCTCCTTCGTCGTCTACAACCTCCGGTTGAGCGCGGCCGCGGATGAGGCCGGTTTGGTCGTCACGCGTCCTGAGGCCTGACGGGAACCCGGTCGTAGTTCGGCCCGCTCCTGCCCGTCGAAGACGGCACCCGCCTGCCATGGCCGCATCGCCGGCACGGTCAGGCCCCCCGGCGGCGTTCGCGCAGCCCCACGACGGCGCCCCCCGCGGTGAGGACGACCACGGAGGCGAGCGCCGTCCAGAACGGCCACGAGCCGGGCTGGGAGCCGTAGGCGCCGAGGGCGACGTACGCCGTGCTCGTCGGCAGGATGCCGAGGGCGGTCGCAGACAGGAAGACCGGTACCCGCAGCGAGGCGACGCCGGCGAGGTAGTTGACGGCGGTGAAGGGCACGACGGGCACCAGCCGCAGGACGAGGACGGTGAGGAAGCCGCGTCGGGCGAGCTGGGCGTCGAGGCGGTCGCCCCGCAGGCCGGTCAGCCGGTGGACCCCCTCGCGGCCGAGGGCGCGGGCCAGGAAGAAGGCGAGCACCGCGCCGGCACAGGCGCCGACGACCACCACACCCAGGCCCACGCCCAGCCCGAAGAGGGCGCCTGCCCCGAGGCTGAAGACGGTCTTCGGCAGCGGGGACAGGGTCGCGACGGCATACAGGGCCGCGTAGGCCGCCGCACCCCACCACCCCCACGGCTCGAAGCGGGCCCTCAGCTGGTCGACGCTGGGGATGCCGATGACCTGGGCCAGCACCAGCGCCACGGCGACCAGCACGAGGAGGGCGAGCAGCCGCAGGAGGGCAGTACGGCGGGTCACGGACCCACGCCGAAGACCGTGCACGCCTCGGGCGGCAGGTCGACCCCGACGGGCTGCCCGACGACGACCTGCTGCCCCACGGGCACGTATGCCTGGAGCACGTGGCCGCCGAGGTCGAGGTCGACGCGCAGGTGGGTGCCGGCGAAGTGAGCGCCCGTCACCACGCCCGTGGCCCGCTGCGACCCGAGTCCCAGTTCCCGATGACCACCGCTGCTGCGGTCGAGGAGCCGCACCGCCTCCGGGCGGACCACCAGCACCGCCTCACCGTCGGCGGCGTCAGTCTCCACGACGAGCGTCGAGTCGTCTGCGGTGAAGCGCCCGCTACCGACCCGTCCGTGGATCTCGTTGCCCACACCGAAGAACCGGGCGGCGGCGAGGGAGGCCGGCCGCGTGTAGAACTCCTGCGGCGGACCGTGACCGGCGAGGGTGCCGCCCAGCATCAGGGCGATCGAGTCGGCGACCTCGACCGCCTCGGCCTGGTCGTGGGTGACGAAGACGGTCGTCACCCCCGACTCGTCGTGCAGCTGGCGCAGCAGCGCGCGCATCTGGCCGCGCAGCGTGGAGTCCAGCTGCGAGAAGGGCTCGTCGAGCAGCAGCACCCGCGGCTCGAGCACCAGGGCCCGGGCCAGCGCGACCCGCTGCTCCTGCCCGCCCGAGAGCTGCCCGACCCGCCGGTCGCCCAGCCCCGCGAGCTGCACCCGCTCGAGCATCCCGTTGACCGCGCGAGATCGGGCGCGGCTGGCGACACCGCGCATCCGCAGGCCGAAGCCGACGTTTTCGGCCACCGACAGGTGAGGGAAGAGCAGCGGCTTCTGGAAGACCAGCCCGACCGGGCGGCGCTCGGCCGGGACGCCCAGCACGCTGGTCCCGTCGAAGAGCACATCGCCGGTGTCGGCTCTCGTGAGGCCGGCCAGCACCGACAGGGTCGTGCTCTTGCCGCATCCGGAGGGACCGAGCAGCGCCAGGAACGTGCCCGCTTCGATGGTGAGGGAGAGGTCGTCGACGGCCACCGTGTCGTCATACGCCTTGCCCACCCCCGTCAGCTCGACCTCCGCCCCGGTCACAGCCGCCCCATCCCCACGACGGCGCCGGAGCGGGTCGACAGCAGGCGGGTCGAGGCCACGACGAGCACCAGCGGTGGCGCGATCATCAGCAACGCCAATGCCGCTGCGGCAGTCGTGTCCGAGGAAGATATTGCCGCGAACAGCATCAACGGAAGGGTGGTGACCTGCCCCCCACCGACGAGTAGGGTGAGCACGTACTCGCTCCACGAGATGAGGAAGGCGAAGAGCCCGGCAATCAGCAGCGACGACCGCAGCATCGGCAGGGTGACGAAGAGCAGCACCCGCAGGGGCCCGGCCCCGAGTGCGCGGGCCTGTCGCTCGTAGTCGGCGTCGAGGTTGGCGAAGGCGGCGCCGAGCACCGTGGCGGCGTACGGCGCCGTCGGCATCAGCTGCACCAGCACGACCCCCGCGACGGAGCCGGAGAGCCCGGCGCGGATGAAGAACACCTGGAGCCCGACCGCCGACGCCAGCCCCGGCACGATCACCGGCGCCAGCAGCAGGAACTGCACCACTCGCCGCCCGCGGAAACGGTGCAGCCCCAGGGCCCGGCCGGCGGGGTAGCCCACCATGAGGGCCAGCAGGGCGACCGCCGTCGCGATCAGCGTCGACGTCAGCAGACCCTGCGGCACCTGCGAGCGGGGGTCGAGCAGCAGCCGCAGGCCTCGCAGGCTCCCTGCCGCGGGCCACAGGTCCGGGAAGCGCCACTGCCCCGCGAAGGCCCAGACCAGCAACGGCAGCAGGGGGAGCAGGACCCCCGACAGGAGCAGCGCGACGCCGATGGAGCGGGCCAGGCGGGCGGGGACGACCCGTCGCGTCGTGCGAGGTGCCGACGGGTGTGCCGTACGACGTGCCGGCGGGTGTGCCGTACGACGTGCCGGCGGACGCGGCCCCTCCGTCGACCCGGTCACAAGGTCCGCCGGGTCAGCCGTGACGCGACGAGCAGGTAGGCGGCGACCGCGAGCCCGGTGAGGACCGCGATGAGCACGGCGACAGCCATCGCCTGCGGCCGCACCGAGAGGTCGGTGTCGGAGTAGAGCTGCAGCGCCACGACGGGCAGCGTCGCGGGGTAGGGTCGGCCCAGCAGGTAGGGCACCTCGTAGGACCCGGCCGCGAACGCGAAGACGAGGATGGAGCCTCCGGCCAGCGACGGCGCCAGCAGCGGCAGGGTCACGTGCCGCATCCGCTGCCAGGGGCTGGCGCCGAGCACCCTTGCAGCGGCGTCGAGCTCGTCGACTCCACGGCTGAGGGCCGCCAGGGTGAGCAGCGCGAGGAACGGGGTCTCCTTCCACACGTACTCCGCGATGATCGCCACCCCGAACGCGTCCTGGGTGACCGCCGGGAAGTCGGCCGGCGTCGCGGTCAGCCCCACCGCGTGGGTCAGCCGCGACAGCAGACCGCCCTGCGAGAGCAGGAGCAGCAGGCAGAGCGCACCGATCAGGTGCGGCACCGCCAGCGTGGTCTGGAAGACCGCCGTGACCGCGACCCGGGCCCGCCCGAGACGGCGCAGCAGCAGGGCCGCCGCCACGGCCAGCATCGTGGCGAGCGCGGTGGAGAGCACCGAGATGCGCAGGGTGAGCAGCAGCGAGGCGCGCACGGCGGGGTCGCTCCATACGGAGGCGTAGGCCTGCAGGGAGAGGGTCGAGCCCGGCAGGTACGGCTGCCAGCCGAGGCTCTGGGCCATGGCGTTCCCGACGCCGCCGACGAAGAAGACGGCGACGACGGTCAGCGCGGGGGCGAGCAGCAGCGCGGTGCGGACCGGCTGGGGGAGGGGGCGCATCATCACCGCGAGTGTTGCAGCACCTGGGTCTTCCAGTCCTTCTCGAGCGCCGTGACGTAGGCGCTGGCCAGCTCGGGCTGGGCCCGCGCGGTCAGCTTCGCCAGGGGCAGGACCGACGGGCTGACGGGCACCGCGGCGAAGGCCGCCTTCGTCGCGGCGTCCGTCTTCGCGACGTCGATGCCGGGGTAGGTGCCCTGCGCCGTGAAGAGCGCGAGCTGGGTCTGGGCGTCCTGCAGCACGTCGGCCAGGACCAGGGCGGCAGCGTGATGAGCGGCGTTGGCCGGGATCGCCACGAAGCTGTTGTTGCTGATGTTGCCCGGTGCCGGGACGGCCTCGCGAGTGCTGCTCGGGAAGGTGCCCGTGCGCACCTTGTCGGCGACTGCGCCTGGGCCGTAGGTGAAGTAGGCGCTGACCGACCCGTCGGCGAAGAGCTTCTCGACCGCCTCCTGGCTCTGGGGATAGGTCGCGCCGCCACGCCACAGGGACGGGGCGAGGGCGTTGAGCCGGGCCCAGAGGGCGGTGGCTGCCGGCCGGTAGGTCGCCTCGTCGAAGGTGGCGGGGAGACCGCCGGGTCCGCCGATGGCGTCGTACAGGATGGTGCGCACGGCCATCGAGCCGGTGAAGTCCGGCAGCGCGGGGTAGGCGAAGCGGCCGGGATGGGCCCTGGCCCAGGCCAGGAGCGACGAGACCGACGCGACGTCGGCGCTGCCGAGGGCCGAGCTGTCGTAGACGAGGGCCGAGCTGGCCTGCTGCCACACGGCCTCGCAGCCGCCGACGGGCACCCCGAAGTCGTGGGTGACAGCCGGGTCGGTGAAGTCGACGTAGCGCGCACTCGGCAGGTGCCTGTCCCAGCCGCACGACCAGAGGCCGGCCTGCTGGCCGGTGGCGAAGTTCTCGCCGTTGACCCAGACCGCGTCGACCGCGCCGCCCGAGGTGCGACCCGCCTGCTTCTCTCCGAGCACGGTGTTGACGGCGTCGGCGGTGTCGGTGATCTTGACCTGCTTCAGCGTGACCCCCTTCGCGGCGAGGGCGTCGCTGACGAAGCCGGAGAGGAAGCCGTTGAGCCCGGTGTCGCCGCCGTAGGCGTAGAAGCTCACGGTCTGACCCCTGGCCTGGGCGAGCACCGCCGGCCAGTCGGCGGAGTCGACCACCGCGGGGGCGACCGCTGCCTCGCCGGCGCTGCCGCACGCGCTGAGGGCGAGCAGGGCGGCGACGGCGAGGGCGGCGACCCCGGTGGTCCGGGTCAGCCGGGTCGGGTGGGTCGGCCGCTGGCGGGCTGCGCTGGTGGTCGCGCTGAAGGTCATGGTCGCTCCTGGCGGTCGGCCGCATTGGTGGCCCTGGGGTCCAGGGCCGTGGGGGGTGGAGCGAGGCGTGGGGGACGGGCGGGGTGGCGCAGGACGGAGACGCCGAGGGCGATGCGCTGCGCGGCGGTGACCGCGACGGCGGCGGCGAAGACCCACACGATGAGCTCGGCGCGGTCGGGCAGCAGGCACACCACGGCGTAGACCACCACCGTCTCGGTGCCCTCGGCCAGGCCGCCGACGAAACGCAGCGACCGTCCGTCAGCGGCCACCGTGGTGCCGCGCCGCTCGAGCAGGGACGACAGGGCCAGGAACGCGGTGCCGGAGACGTAGTAGGCGCCGAGGAGGGCCAGGCACGCGAGCAGGGCCTCGGGTCGGGCAACACCTACGGCGACGACGAAACCGGCGTAGATGCTGAAGTCGGCGACGATGTCGAGGAACCCACCGAGGTCCGTGGCGCCCTGACGCCGGGCGACCGGACCGTCGAGCCCGTCGAGGAGCCGGTTCAGCAGCCACAGGGCGAGAGCGGGCAGCCAGGCGTGGGCGACGACCGCCAGGCAGGCGGCGACCCCGGCCACCCAGCCGGCGGCGGTCAGGGCCAGCGCGGGGACCCCCGCTTCGGCGAGCCGGGCCGCCACCGCGTCGAGGGGCGGGGCCAGGACCCGCCGGGCGCGGGTGTCAAGCACGGGTGCCCGCCTCTGAGTCCCGCTGAGGTCCTCGCCGGGAGCCCGGCTGCCGCACCGGCGTGAGGGGGAGCAGGGTCCGCAGCACCCGGTTCTCACCCGGGTCGAGCACGCTGTGCTGCACGCAGGCGGGCACGAGCTGCCCGGTCTGGGGGTGCGCCATCGCGTAGGAGCAGGCGGCCAGCCGCTCCTGGGTCTCGGCGCCGCGCGGGTCGGTGGCGACCAGCCCCTCCTGCATCGCCTGCCACGCCGGGGCGACGTCGGCGGCGTCCATGAAGGAGTGCATGACGAAGGTGACCGGCCGGATGCGGTGCCGCAGCAGTCGTCGTACGCCGACGCGCCTGGCCGTGCGGACCAGCCACCCCAGGAAGGGGAGGGCCGCACCGCGCGGGTGGGCGAGCACCACGCGGGCGACCTTGGCTGCGAGCAGCGGCCGCGGCGTGCCCGAGAAGCTGATGCCTCCGAAGAAGGTGAGGAAGGCGTCGCGCACCGCGAGGTCGGACGGGTCGAGGTCGTCGAGGATCGGCTGGTAGAGATCGCCCACGTAGAAGCCGTAGGTGGTGCGGTTGCAGCGCTCGTCTCCGACCTGCAGGGCGCGGAAGGGCAGCCGGGTGCCGGCACCGGTCTCGACCTGCGCCCACACCTCGTCGCCGCTCGTGTCGGCGTACCCCTCGTGCCAGCGCCGCTCGTCACCGATGAACGCCGCCGGCTGGAAGGAGAACAGCCCGAAGCCGTAGGTGTGGCAGTCGCGGACCACCTGGGCGACCTGGCCGACGTTGCTCGGGGTGACGGTCATGTTGTGCGCGAGGAAGGAGTGCACGCCGTGCTCGCGGCGCAGCCGTTCGAACATCGCCGTGAAGCGCCGGCGGTAGGGGTTGAGCGAGGCCTCGTCGGGTGGTCGCTCGAGACCGCGTCGCCCGAACATCAGCGAGTCGAAGTGCCCCGCGAAGGACAGCCGGTCGAGGCGCCGGGTGCCGTCGGGCGCGAGGGCGAGCGCCGTCAGGTAGTCGTCGTCGAAGTCACCATGGCTCATGCTCATCGGTTCGCGCCCGTGCTCCCGCATGACCAGCAGGGCTGCGGCGTGGTCGTCGGGGGACAGCAGCGTCACCTCGCCACCGATCAGCTGGGCGTGGGCCCGCGGTCCCCGCAGGGCGCGCAGGAGACCCAGCTGGGCGCGGACCTGCGCGACGGTGTGGCTACCGCTCACCGCGACCCGGTTGGCGTCGCGGGAGTGGTAGCACGGGGTGCAGGCGAGGTCGCACCGCGGGAAGACGCCGTGGGTGCCCTCGCAGCCGACCGCGTGCTGCCCCAGGGTCTGGGCCGGGGTGCGCACGTGCGCCGGCAGACCGTCCCAGCGTGTACGGAGCGCCGCCGCCGTCTCGTCGTCGACGGGTCGGGTGACCCGCTCGAGGTCCCGCAGCCAGGTGACGGGGCTCCTCCGGTGGCTGGCCCTGCGCTGCACGGAGTCGCCCTCTGCCCTCGTCGTCACCACTTGCTACTCCCGTGTCTCGGTGCCTGCAGGGCGGCGGATCGCGCGCGGTCTGGGCGGGGGACCCCGCTGGCTCTCCTCGATCCTCGCCTGTGCCCGACCCGGTCACCACTGCGGTGCCAGACCCACGCCCCGGCCCATCCGTCTGGCCCGTTGCTCCGAAGTGTCCTTATGAGACCAGATATGACTGATCTTCACCGGTCTGGACCACGAGGTGGACCAGAAAGGACGCGACAGGGGCCGTCGGGCACCGCTGAGGATTCTGTCTGTGCGGACGACCTGGCGGTCGAGATCGGGTGGGTCCTGCTCAACGCCCGCCTGCACGCTGCCGACGCGCGGCTGCACCGCGCCTCGCAGTTCTGCGCGGAGATCGACCCTCCCGTCCACCGGGCCCAGGTCGGGCGGTGGGAGGCGGGCTCGACGTCCGTCACGCACGCCCAGGTGCGGCAGTACGAGATCGTGCTCGGGAGGCCCGAGGGGCAGCTGCTCGCGACGATCGACCTGCTGGCCCGTGAGCGGCAGCTGCTCACCGGCCAGCCCTACCTGAGGCCCGTCAGGTCGCCGAGCTGGGAGGACGAGACCGACGACCTGCTCGACCTGGCCCGCTCCGACGAGCGGATGAGTGCGCTGCAGTGGCGCAGCCTCGCCACCAACCTCGGGTCGGTGGCCACCGCCTTCCTGGCGCGCGACGACTGGAGCCACCTCCTGCGGCGGCTCTCGCTGGAGGCGCAGGTCAGCACCGGGCTCGACTACATCCTGCGTGACGAGGCGAAGCTGGCCCTGGCGTCTCACCCGCGCAGCACCCGGGCCGTGCTCTCGATGGCCGACGAGGTGCTGAGCGACCCCGTCGCCCCCGTCTACGGCGAGACGGTCTCGCTGCTGCTCTCGGTCTCCGGACCCGGGCCGGTCGAGCTCGTGCTCCACCACCTCGAGGCCCCCGTCGGAGAGGCGGCGCACTTCACCCTGATGTGGGTGTCACGCACCATGGTGATGCGGGGCGGCGTGTCCATCACGCACCGTCGGCGCATCGGCCGTCACGCGATGCAGGTGCTCGAGGACGGCACCGCCTCACACCGGCTGCACCGCGCCGCAGCATCCTTCCTGCAGCTGCTCGACGAGCCAGAGCGACGGCGTGCCGTCGACGGCCTGTGCGAGACCACCCGGCGTCGGGTCGCCCGGATCGTCGAGAGCGGCAGCGCACTCGCCGACGTGCAGATCGAGCAGCTGACCGGTGAGATCGCGACCCAGCTGACCCAGGGCCACCGGCCGACCTCGCAGCTGCACCCCGTCTTCGTGCGCCTGCTGCGCCGGGCATCCGGTCTCAGCGCCGAGGACTCGCGCGGCACCGCGCTGTCACTGCTGATGCTGTCGCCCCAGGGGCCGGTCGTGGGGGCCACCTACGCGAGGGCCCTGCGCTCAGCCCTGCGGAACGGCGTCGACACCGTCGTCGACGAGGCGCTGTCGATCCTCTCGTGGCTCCTGCCCGCCCACGACCTGCCGCTGATGCTGCAGCTCGCCGACGACCCCGCGACTCAGCCGACCCGCGCCAGCCAGGCCCTCGTCAGCGTGGGCAACGCCCGCCCGACGCGTGACCTGTCGCCCGAGGGCTACAGCCCCGACGAGGTGGTCGAGATGGTCCGCCGCTCGGCCCTGGAGCAGATGAGCCACCCTGGCCCCGAACCTGCGGTCACCGCCCGCGGGCACTGCTACGCGCTGGGGATGTACGGCCGGTTCGACGTCATCGGCGCGCTGGCGGGGGCCGCCGCCCACCCCGGAGTGCCCGCGGCGTGGGGTGCCGGCACCCGGAGGTGGCTCGAGGTGCCCCCGTGGGCGCGGCCGCAGCGGAGGTGACCCGGGGGGCGGCATCGCCAGCCGCGGGTGGTCGACGACGTCACTCGCCGGCTCGAGGTCCCGGTACGTCCGAGACCCGGAGGAGTCGAGGCGGTGGGGGGCCTGGTCGCGCGGGCCTGGGCCGGGGCTTCACGGGAGCTCGAGCAGGAGGTGCTCGGCGCTGAACCCGGGACCCGTGGCGCTCATCAGGCAGCGGCCACGAGGCCCTGAGCGAAGCACCTCCTCGAGCACGAAGAGGACCGTCGGGCTGCTCATGTTGCCGTGGTCACGCAGCACCGTGCGGGTGGGTTCGAACATCGGTGACGGCAGGTTGAGCAGGGCCTCGTAGCCGAGGATCACCTTGGCCCCGCCGGGGTGGAGGGCGATGGCGTCGAGGGAGTCGAGCGTCCAGCCCTCCTCGGCGAGGGACTCGTCGACCAGAGGGCGGAGCGACTCCGCCAGGAGGGCGGGAATCTGCGCCGAGAGCCGTAGCTTGAAGCCGTCCTCGGTGATGTCCCACCCTGTCAGGGCGGCACTGTCGTCGAGCAGCCCGCTGCGGCTGCGGACCACCCGGGCCAGCCCGCCGTCGCCCGGGCCGGAGTCGGCACCCAGCACCACAGCGGCCCCCCCGTCGGCGAAGATCGCCGTTCCGATGACGTTGCTCTTGTCGTCGTCACCGAGCACGAAAGTGAGAGAGCAGAACTCGACCGCCACGAGCAGCACGTGCTCGTATCCGGCGCGCACGAGGTCGGCCGCTCGGGACAGCCCCGCGGCACCCCCGACGCAGCCCAGCCCCCACAGGGGAAGACGGGCGGCAGAGGACCGAATCCCCATGCGCTGCATGAGGTAGGTGTCGAGGCTCGGCGTGCTGATCCCTGTGCTCGACACAAAGATCACGGCATCGATGTCAGCCGGCTTGAGGCCGGCGCCGGCCAGGGCCTCGGTGACGAGCCGCTCCGCGAGGTCGAGCACCTCGCAGACGTAGATGCCGTTCTTCTCCGCGAAGCTGCGCGGGGTCATGTACCACTCCACTGGCCGGGCGAAGCGCCGGTGCTCGATCTCGGCGTTGTCGAAGACCCGCAGCATGGTCTGCGACCTCTCGAGCTCGGGGAAGACCGAGGCTGCTGCCGCCTTGGCAGTCGCTTGCGGGATGACGTGGGCAGGGCCGCCCGTGGCGATCGCGCGCAGGACGGGGACGCGGGGCACGGCCCGCTGGTCGGGGGTCGACCTGGTGGCGGAGTCGTGGGGGAGGGTGGTGGTCATCGCTGGCGCGAGGGACGTCGGCATGGTTCAGAGTCTCCGGCCGAGGCGCCAGAGGTCCCGCGGGATGGCTGGGAATCTCTCGGCATCAGTGATCTCCGCCCAGATGGGGTGCGAAACCCCGGTCAGGGTGTTCACGTGACCGGGCGAAACCGGCCCGAGGATGGATGCGGGTCATCGGTGCCTTCGGTGCCGCCCCCGCGCACTAAGGTCACGCCGACCCCCACCAGGAGACTCCCCCGATGACCTCACGCCTGCTCGCCCGTCTGCTCTGTGCCGCCCTCGTCGCCCAGCGCCTCGGCGAGATCCGGCTGGCCAAGGACAACGAGCGCCTGGCCGTGGCGGCCGGTGCCGTCGAGTTCGGCCGGTCACACTATGCCGCCTTCTGGGTGCTGCATCCCGTCTGGCTGGCCGGGTTGCTCTGGGAGAGCAGGCACGAGACGCGCAGCCCCCAGCTTGGGTGGCTCGGTCTCGCCCTCCTGGCCCAACCGGTGCGGATGATGACGATGCGGGCGCTCGGCCCCCAGTGGACCACCCGGGTGCTCGTGACTCCGGAAGCCGAGCCCGTGACCACCGGGCTCTACCGGCTGACTGCTCACCCGGCCTACCTCGCGGTGACGGCCGAGCTGCTGGCGGCCCCGCTCGCCGCCCGGGCCTGGCGGACGGCCTCGCTCGGCAGCCTGGCTAACGCTGCTCTCCTGCTGGCCTTCCGGCTCCCCGCCGAGCGCGCCGCCATGCGATCACGTCACACCCCACCGGACACCCCCGTGCACCGCTCCAACCCGCTCGACCGGTCGCGGTGACCAGTGCGGCCTGCGTCATCGGGGCCGTCCGACCCGCGACCACACGGTCCTCGCCGCGGGCGTCAGGGGTCCCTGGCCAAGACGGGGCAGCGGCAGGGGGTCAGTCCCCAGGGTGGTGATGGGAGAGAATGACGTCAGCGGCTCGCTGCGCCCCGCCACCGGTGCGCAGCTCGCGCCCGATCCGTGTGGCCGCTGTCGTGGCGACGTCGTCGCACAGCAGCTCACGAGCCAACGCCCGGATCTGAGCGGCACGTGGCTCCGCCCCTCGCAGCACCCGCCCCGCCCCGAGCCGGCGCAGGCGCTGTGCCACGACCGGCTGGTCTGCTGCCTGCGGGAACGCGATCATCGGCACACCGTGCCAGAGAGCCTCGCTCACGCTGTTCATCCCGGCATGCGTGACGAAGAGCTCGGCCCGCTCGAGCAGGGCGAGCTGAGGGGCGTAGGGCACCACGTGCACCTCCGGAGGCAGGGGCCCGAGCACCCGTGGGTCGACCCGCGAGCCGGTCGAGATCACGACCGCGCGGCCGTCGCCGCTCAGGGCGTCGATGCAGGCCCGCAGGAACACGGGGCGGTCGTTGTAGATCGTGCCGAGCGACACGTAGCGGATCGGCCCGTCCCCCAGCCGCTGCAGCAACGGGTCACCTGCCGCGGCAGCGCCCCGACCCGCCCTGCCTCCGTACGGAGAGCCGCCCGCCCCGGCAGGGTCTCCGAGCGTCGAGCCCACGAACTGGACATCGTCACTGAGCCGGGCAGCCCCTGGCTGGAACGACTTCGCGGTGTAGACCAGGGTGTGGTCGCCACGGTTGGACAACAGCGTCAGCGGCCCGCCGGGGTCGAGTCCGCGACGCCCGAGGCGGGTCCGGATGGCGACCAGCTCGGCAAGGGCGACGGCGCCGCCGCCGACCGAGCGCAGAACCGCGGCGGCTCCGGACGGGTTGGCGCTCAGCCCGGCATGCACGAAGAAGCTCGAGGTCGAGGTGACGACCGGGATCCCGGCCGCGCGGGCAGCGAGCCGTCCCCACGGCGCCATCGAGTCGACGACGACGACGTCGGGGCGGTGCTCCCGCACCGCGTCGGTGGCGCACCCGAGCAGCTCACGCTCGGTGATGCGGGCGAGCATGGTGGCCACCTCGACCGGGCTGTGCGAGATCTCGGCGGTGTGGGAGGCAAGCGTTTCGGGGTAGGGGTGCACGTGCGCGCCGGCGGCGACCAGCGGAGCGACGTACGGCTCTGTGCTCAGGGCCTCCACCGTGGCCCCCCGCTCGACCAGCGCCCGGACGACCGGCAGGCTCGGACCGAGGTGACCCTGGACCGGCAGGGGGAAGTAGAGGATCCGTGGCGGCACCACGTGACTGTAGGTGATGGGCCGGAGGTGGTGGCGGGGCCGACTCGGGCGAGGCCGCTGAGGTCACCAGTCTCTCCGAGTCTGCCCGCGTTGGCTCAGCCCGGCTGGCCCGCTGCGTCCAGCGCGGACAGCAGGTCGACCGGGCCGACGTGCTCGCGGGCGACGCCATACATCCTGGCGCGCACCAGGGTGCGCAGCGCCCAGGCGTGGTGCGGGCCCGCCTCGTTCATCTTGTTGCGGTAGCCCGACGCCAGCACCCCACCGCCGAGGGCCTGCTGGCCCACGACGTCGAGGGCGTCGCCGTGCTCCTCGAGCGAGACCACCGACAGGGCGTGCACGGCCGCCACGTGGCTGGGGTGCACGACCGTCTTGCCCGTGAGGCCGTTGGCCTGGTCGAGCACGATCTCGCGGATGAGGCCGTCGACGTCGCTGTCGAGCAGGGCATGGCGCAGGCTCGGCCCCGGTAGGGCCGCGAACGGGGTCTCCCGCAGCTGGGGCTTGAAGAGGCGGTCGCGGTCGGCGAAGTACTCCCACACCGGCCCGCTGATGATGAAGCCGCTGCCGTCGGCTCGCCCCAGCACGTTGACGATGTCGTAGATGGCCGCGGCGATCGCCCCGATGTCGTAGGCCGTGAGCTCGCGTGAGCGGCGCACGCCCAGCGCAGCGCACAGGTCGGTCGCACCGATGCGCACCGCGGGCACGATGGCTCGGTGCCTCGCCAGCAGGGCGGCCACCCCGGCCAGCAGCGCGTGGCGCGTCTCGAGGTGCACCACCTCGGGTGACTCGATCACCGGCATCGCCAGCAGGGGGTGGCCGGTGACGCCACTCGCCTGCTCTAGCGCCTGCAGGAATGCGTCCCCGGTCTCGACGGTGAACTTGGGGAGGACGAAGCCGGCGAGCACGTCGGGGTGGCTGAGCCCGGACGCGATCTCGACGACCTGCTCGGGTCGCCGCACCCTGACGAACCCCAGCGGTGCCGTCGTGGGGCAGTCCCGCGACCGCTCGCCCAGGAGGCGCAGCGAGGCGATCGTGTGGGCCTGCGCCTGCTCGACCTGCGAGTCGGCGATGGCGTCCTCCAGGCACACGACCGCGCTCACCACGCCGCGGGCACCCTGGCGCTCCAGGTCGTCGACGAGGTGGGGTCGGGTGGCCGGCAGGTAGAGCGTGGCCCCGAGGGCGGCACCGACCTCGTGGACGGGGCTCGACGCGTCGAACGTCTCGGGCAGGTGCGCGAAGAGGGCTCTCTTGACCGACGTGGTCAGGTGGTGGAAGTGCTGCATGGTGGGACCGGCCCCCCTCCTGCTGGTGGATGCGTACGGTGTGCCCTCGGCCAACGGGCAGGGGATGAGGCGCGTTCCCGGCAGCATAGGGTCGGGGGAGCCAACAGGACCGACGAGCACGAGTCGACCACGAGGAGACAACCGCCATGAGCGTGAACCTGAGCAAGGGACAACGCGTCTCGCTGACCAAGGGCCAGGGTGAGTCGCTGACTCGCGTGAAGATGGGCCTCGGGTGGGACGCCGTGAAGAAGAAGGGCCTCTTCGGAGGCAAGAAGTCGCAGACGATCGACCTCGACGCGTCCTGCCTGCTCTTCGACGGGGCCGGCCTGCTGGTCGACCAGGTGTGGTTCGGGCAGCTCACGAGCAAGGACGGGTCGATCCTGCACACCGGTGACAACCTCACCGGAGACGGCGACGGTGACGACGAGTCGATCCGCGTGGACCTCACCCGCGTGCCCGCGTCGGTGACCACGTTGGTGTTCACCGTCAACTCCTTCACCGGACAGGACTTCTCGCAGATCGAGAACGCCTTCTGCCGGGTCGTCGACGAGAGCACCGGCACCGAGACCGCGCGCTACGAGCTGACCGGGTCGGGCCAGCACAACGCCCAGATCATGGCCAAGGTGAGCCGCGACGGTGGCGCCTGGGCCATGACGGCCATCGGGGCCCCCGCCACCGGCCGCACCTTCAAGGACCTGCTGCCGGCGATCACCGCGCACCTCTGACCGCGGTGTCCGACACCCTCCCGGACTCGCTGCCGGACTCGCTGCCAGACGCGCTGCAAGACGCGCTGTCCACGGGCGACGACGGCCTGGACGTGGGGGCGTGGAGCGGCCGCTGGGTCGAACGCGCCCTCGGGCTGCACCTGCACGTCGGCGTCGGTGGGGGCGGACTGGCCCTGAGGTCCCTCGTCGGGCTGGCCGTGCGGCGCAACCCGCGTCGGGCTCACCTGCTCGTGTCGCGGGTGCTCGGCAAGCACGTGCCGACCGACCCCGACGCGGTCTATGCAACCGGGCGCCACCTCGGCGAGCTGGTCGTGCGAGCACTTGTGGGGCCCGGAGAACCGGTTCTGGCGGCCGGAATGGGCGAGGTGGGCGCCATGCGGAAGAGGGGTGCGCGCGAGCAGGTCGTGGTCCTGGGCTACGCCGAGACCGCCACCGCGCTCGGGCACGTCGTGGCCGACGTGGTCGCGGCGCCGTACCTCCACTCGACGCGCAGGCGGGTCGAGCAGGTCGTGCCGCTCGGCGGCTTCGAGGAGTCGCACAGTCATGCGGCCGACCACCTGCTGCTGCCGGCCGACCCGCAGCTGCTCGCCGTGCTCGATGGTGACGGGCCCCTCGTGCTCGTCGACGACGAGATCTCGACCGGCTCGACCGCCCTGCACACCATCGAGGCGTTGCAGCAGGCCCACCCGCGGCGACGCTACGTGCTGGCCACCCTCGTCGACCTGCGCTCCGAGGCCGACCGGGCCCGGATGGCGGACGCCGCGCGAGCCCATGGGGTGCAGATCGACGTCGTCGCCCTCGCGACCGGGTCGGTCGACCTGCCGGACGACGTGCTCGCCCGCGGTGAGCGAGTCGTGTCCGCGCAAGAGGCCTCCCGGGAATCATCTTCGGGGGCAGCTCGGGAGGGAGCTGGGGAAGCATTCCGAGAAGTGTCTCTGGAAGTATCACTACAAGAAGAATCATCGTCGGGCACGAGTCCTGACCCAACCGCTGTCGTGCGCGTCGTCCCGCGGGCCTCGGCCTGGGGACCGGAGGTCAAGGAGGGTGGGCGTCACGGGTTCCTCCCGACGGACCGGGTGCCCCTCGAGCTGGCCCTCGCGGCGCTCGCGGCTGACGTCACCGTCGCCTGCGGCCCGGCCCGGAGGGTGCACGTGCTCGGTTTCGAAGAGCTGATGTATGCGCCGCTGCGGCTGGCGCAGGCCCTCAAGACCGAGCTCGGAGGCGGGCCGGAAAGAGGGTCGGAAGGGGGGCCGGAAGGAGGGGTGGCGGACGGGCTCAGCGTGACCTTCTCCACCACGACGAGCTCGCCGATCCTCGTCGTCGACGACCCGGGTTATCCCATCCGCACCGACCTGGTCTTCCCCGCCCACGACGGGCCCGCCGGGGGCTCGCTGACCCGCCACGCCTACAACATCGCGGCCCCTGCCTCCGACCCCGCCACCCGTTTCGACACCGTCGTGCTCGTCGTCGACACCAGCGGCGACCGCGCTGAGCTGACGGCCCCCGGGGGCCTCGTACCGCAGCTCGCCGCGGTCACCGACCGGGTCGTGCTCGTCGTGCTGCCCGAGCACCTACCCGCCTCGGAGCGGCCGTGACCCCCGAGCGCCTGACCCCGCAGCCCCTGACCGCCCAGCCCCTGACCGCCCAGCCCCTCACCGGCCCCGCGTTCGGCTCCTACCGCGCCGACGAGGTGGTCTGGCTCCTCAAGGACCTGTCGGCCTGCCGGCTCGAGGCTCCCACGCACGAGCGCGAAGGGGCCATCCAGCGCGGGGAGGCGCACTACGCCGAGTCTCTACCGATCGAGTACCAGCCCAGTGACGAGTACCAGCAGCTCTTCTCTGAGGCCCTGACGCGCTCCGCCGCCAAGGTCGCCCGCGCCGTGGGCCTCGTCACCGAGCGCGTGCTGCAGGAGCGCGGCGACCGGGTGGTGCTCGCGTCGCTCGCCAGGGCGGGCACCCCCATCGGCATCCTCATGCGGCGGTGGGCCAAGGTGACGCACGGGCTCGACCTCGCCCACTACACCCTCTCGATCGTGCGGGGCCGCGGCATCGACGAGGTCGCGCTGGGCTACCTGCGCGACCACCACCCTTCGCCCGAGGTCGTCTTCGTCGACGGGTGGACGGGCAAGGGCGCGATCACGCGAGAGCTGGCCGCGTCGGTGCGCGCCGCCAACGACACGCTCGGCACGGCCTTCTCCTCCGCGCTCGCCGTCCTCGCCGACCCGGGTGAGTGCGTGCGGCTCTACGGCACCCGTGAGGACTACCTCATCCCGTCGGCCTGCCTCAACTCCACCGTCTCGGGGCTGGTGTCGCGCACCGTGCTGTCTCCCGACCTCATCGGGCCGGGGGACTTCCATGGCGCGAAGTTCTACGCCGAGCTCGCCCCCGCCGACGTGTCGGCTGCCTTCCTCGACGCCGTGACGCGCGAGTTCGTCGGCGTCCGCTCCGAGGTAGCGGCCGCGGCGTCGGAACCGATCCCCCAGGAGCCGCCGAGGTGGACCGGGTGGGCGAGCGTGGAGCGGATCAGCGCCGACCACGGCATCGACGACGTCAACCTCGTCAAGCCCGGGGTCGGCGAGACGACCCGGGTGCTCCTGCGCCGGGTGCCGTGGAAGGTGCTCGTGCGCCCCGAGGCCATGGCCCCCGACGGTGAGCTCGCGCACGTGCTGCTGCTGGCTCGCCAGCGAGGGGTGGAGGTCGTCCCTGTGCCGGACCTCGCCTTCACCTGCGTGGGCCTGATCCGCCCCCACGTGGCCCCGACGGTGTCGTGACCGGGTCTGGCGGGTCTGGCGGGTCTGGCGGGTCTGGCGGGTCTGGCGGGTCTGGCGGGTCTGGCGGGTCTGCTGGGGCTGTGGTCGCCTTCAGCGACCTCGACCGCACCCTCATCTACTCGCGCTCGGCCGTCGACGCCCTCGGCGACCCGGGCGAGGTGCAGGCGACGACGTGCGTCGAGATGTATGAAGGCGCCCCCCAGTCGTTCGTGTCCGACCGGGCCGTGGTGTCGCTGGAGGAGCTGGCGCAGACCGGTCGGCTCGTGCCCACCACCACCCGCACGGTGGAGCAGTTCCTGCGGGTCCAGCTGCCGGGCCCACGCCCCCGTTTCGCGATCTGCGCCAACGGCGGCCACCTGCTCGTCGACGGAGTGGTCGACGCAGACCACCACGCAGACGTCGTCCGACGACTCGCCTCCTCCAGCGCGCCGCTGCCCGAGGTGCTCGAGGTGATCACCGGGCTGACGGCCGGGACGTCGGCGCAGCCGCCGTTCGTGGAGCGGGTGCGGGTCGCTTCCGACCTCTTCTGCTACCTCATCGTCGACCGGCCCCGGCTGCCCCGGGGCTGGCTCGACCAGCTCGGGGGGGAGGCGGCGCGACGGTCGTGGGGGGTGTCGCTGCAGGGCAGCAAGCTCTACGTCGTGCCGACGTCGCTCACGAAGTCGGCTGCGGCCTCCGAGGTGCTTAGTCGGACCGGCTCGACCTGGGCCGTCGCGGCCGGAGACTCGCTCCTCGACGCCGACCTGCTGGAGTGGGCCGGCGCCGCCATCCGGCCCGCGCACGGCGAGCTGGCCGACTCGGGGTGGATCCGCCCGCACGTCGAGGTGACGCCGTCGACGGGCGTGCGGGCCGGTGAGCAGATCGCGCGCTGGTTGCGTGAAAGAGTGGGGTGACGGGCACCTCCACGACGAGTCGGGCGTTGACAGGGTTCATCCAGTCGGGTCTGCTATGGCCGTATGGTGGCAGCTGCTCGACGACCGGAGGCCGCCCCGCGTCCCCGGACTCACCACCTCAGGAGGAAGTACTCATGTCAGTCAGCCTGACCAAGGGCGGAAACGTCAGCCTCACCAAGATCGCTCCCGGCCTGACCGCGGTCACCGTCGGTCTCGGGTGGGACGTGCGCACCACGACCGGCACTGACTTCGACCTCGACGCCAGCGCGATCCTGCTGGACGCCTCCGGCAAGGCCGTCGACGACAAGCACTTCGTGTTCTTCAACAACCTCAGCTCACCTGACGGCTCGGTGGAGCACACGGGTGACAACCTCACCGGCGAGGGCGAGGGTGACGACGAGGCGATCAAGGTCAACCTCAGCGGTGTCGCCGCGGGCGTCGACAAGATCGTCTTCCCGGTGTCGATCTACGACGCCGCCACCCGCAGCCAGTCCTTCGGCCAGGTGATGAACGCCTTCATCCGCGTCGTCGACCAGAGCAACAACACCGAGCTCGCCCGCTACGACCTCAGCGAGGACGCCTCCACCGAGACCGCCATGGTCTTCGGTGAGCTCTACCGCAACGCGGCCGAGTGGAAGTTCCGTGCCGTGGGTCAGGGCTACGCCGAGGGTCTCGCCGGCATCGCCCGCGACTACGGCGTGAACGTCTGATGACGGGCGCCTCTCCGCGCCTGCCCCCGCACCCGCGGAGTCGTCCGTGATCCTGCGGATCTTCGGGTGGTCCTTCGGGATCACCATCGTGGCGCTCGTCGGCGCCCTCATCCTCGGCGGGCCGGCTGCCCTGACCCTCGTCGCCATCCTCATCGTGCTCGAGATCTCGCTGAGCTTCGACAACGCCGTGGTCAACGCCACGATCCTCGTGCGGATGAATGCCTTCTGGCAGAAGATGTTCCTCACCGTCGGCATCCTCATCGCCGTGTTCGGCATGCGTCTGGCGTTCCCGCTGCTCATCGTCGGGATCACGGCCAAACTGGGTCCGGTCGAGGCGGTCAACCTCGCCCTGCAGGGCGGGGCGGCGGAGGACCCGGGCACCTACGCCAACCTGCTGAAAGCCGCCCACCCGGCGATCGCGGCGTTCGGCGGCATGTTCCTCTTCATGCTGTTCCTCGACTACATCTTCGAGGACCGCGAGATCCGGTGGCTGACGTGGCTCGAGCGTCCGCTCGCGCGCATCGGCAAGCTCGACCAGGTCTCGGTCGTGGTGTCGCTCGCGGTGCTCGTGCTCACGGCCGAGCTGCTGGCCAAGGACGCCTCCACCGTCATGGTGGCCGGTGCCCTGGGCATCCTGACCTACCTGCTGGTCAACGGGCTGGGGTCGCTCTTCGAGGGCGCCGGTGAGGAGGTCGACGACGAGACGACGCCAGACGGGAAGCCCTCGGGTGGACCGACCGGCGTCGCCAAGGCCTCCGGGCGCGCCGCGTTCTTCCTCTTCCTCTACCTCGAGGTGCTCGACGCGTCGTTCTCCTTCGACGGAGTGATCGGGGCCTTCGCGATCACGCAGGACATCTTCATCATCGCCACCGGGCTCGGTGTCGGTGCGCTCTACATCCGGTCGCTGACGGTCTACCTCATCCGCAAGGGCACCCTCAACGACTACGTCTACCTCGAGCACGGCGCCCACTGGGCGATCGGGGCGCTCGCGGTGATCCTCTTCGTCAGCATCAAGACGGAGGTCCCCGAGATCGTCACCGGTCTGATCGGCGTCGGCTTCATCGCCGCCGCCTTCGTCTCGTCCCTGGTGCGCAACCGCCGGCTGCCGGACGACTCCGGTGGGCCAGGCGGCACCGACGGCACTGACGGCATCGGCGGGTCGGCCACCGATTCCGCTCGACCCGTGCCCACCGCCAGCTGAGACCCCGTCCCGCGCGCCGCCACCGGCGGCGCGCGGGCGGGGCGCAGGGCACCGACCCACCGCTCGCCCTCTGCACCCACCCTGCGGTCCGCCCGCCGGGCCACCCGGAAGACTGGAGAGCCACCATGGCCATCGACTACACCAAGCGTCCGAAGCCGGCGTCGACACCACCACCGCCCGCGACCCAGCCCCCCGCGACCCAGCCCCCCGCGCCAGCAGCCGCAGCACCCCCCCCGACCCCCCAAGGCGCGGTCAGCCTCACCAAGGCGGCGCCGACGGTGTCGCTGACCAAGCGGGGCCAGTCCTCCGGGCAGCTGCGGGTCAACCTCAACTGGAACGCCCGACCGTCCGCTCCCAGCGGCGGCTTCTTCAAGCGGGCCATGGCTGCCTCCAGCCCGGCGATCGACCTCGACCTCGGCTGCCTCTACGAGCTCGCCGACGGCTCCAAGAGCGTCGTGCAGGCGCTCGGCGGGTCGTTCCGCAACCTCGAGCCGGGGCCACCGGTCGTCTGGCTCGACGGGGACGACCGCTCCGGGAGCAACAGCGGGGGCGAGAACCTCTACGTCGACCTCGGCCAGCTGGCCCGCATCAAGCGCATCCTCGTCTTCGCCTTCATCTACGAGGGCGTGGCGAACTGGGCGGCGGCCGACGGGGTCGTCACGCTCTTCCCGGCCCAGGGGGCACCGATCGAGATCCGCCTCGACGAGTCGCGCCAGGGCTCGAGCATGTGCGCGATCGCGTTGCTGGAGAACCGTGGTGGCGAGCTCGTGGTCAACCGCGAGGTGCAGTTCCATTCGGGCCAGTCGGCGCTCGACCAGGCCTACGGCTGGGGTATGAAGTGGAAGGCCGGGCGGAAGTAGCACCGGCCCCACCCGCCGCCCGGGGCCACGACCGGGTGACGCCGTTCAGCGTGCACCTGGGTCGCAGACGGACGTACCAACAGGCAGAGCCCCTCAAAGGGGTCTTCATACCTGCATGAAGCGGGCGCGAATCCGTGTTCCGCCTGTTGGTGCGTCCGCTGACGCTCTCGCCCCCCTCGTCCCGGGGTCGATCTCGCGATGGATGCCCAGGTGACGCACTCCCGGGGCGGAGCCGGAGTCAGACGAGGGGGGTGTGGTCGTCGACCCAGGTGATGCGGTCGAAGCCGAACGCGAGGGCGACGCTCCGCGTGGAGCCCTCGACGACTACTCCCTCGCGGCGCAGCACGAGCTCGCCGTCGACGTTGTAGACCGACAGCGGCACGAGGACGCCGCCGGACGCGCCGTCGACGCGGTCGAGGGGTAGCTGGAGACGGGTGCCGGCCAGCATCTCGATGGTGAGCGTGCCGCCCCATTGGACGGGCTGGCCCGAGGCAGAGTAGGCGTAGACCACCATCCGGCTCAGTCGACGCACCTGCACGAGGTCGACGGTGATGACCTCGCCGTTGTCGCGGGACGCGCGGATCACCGGGCGGTGACCGTCGGGCGGAGCGGTCGGCGGGCCGGGGACGCGGCGTACCACCGACGTGCCGTCGGACAGCTGGTAGGCGCACCCGAGGAGGATGTCGCCGACCGCCTCCGAGGCGACCAGCCGCACCCGCAGGGAGCCGGTGCCCGACTGCAGCCGGGTGAGGGTCAGGGTCGGTGCAGACCGGGTGAGGACGACGTCCTGACCGGCCAGCACCCGCCTCGGTCGGTACGGCGCCGACGTGGTCGCGGTGGCCGCGCCCGCGACCGCAGGAGGCCCCGGCGTCGCCCGGGAGGTCGGCGGGGGGCCGAGGTCGAGAGCGTTGGGACCGGGCCGAACGGCAGGACCGAGGTCGAGCGGCCCACTGGCGGCCGGAGCCCCGAGGTCGAGCGCGTTGGGCGGCGGCGGTGGGGGCGCCGGCGGGGTTGCCGCAGCAGCGGGGGACGCCGTCGCCGGGGGAGCGAGCGGTGCAGCGGCGGGAGGGGCGACGGGTGCAGCGGGAGGACGGGCGACGGGGGCAGCTGGAGGACGGGAGACGGGCGCAGCGGGGGGTGGGGCCACCGGCGCGGTGCGCCGCCGCCGCAGCCACGGCAGGTCGGTGCGGGGGACAGCCGAGGCGGGGTCGAGCCGGGTCACAGGGCGAGACCGAAGTCGGCCGCCATGGCCACGAGCCCGCTGGCGTAGCCCTGCCCGATCACCTTGAACTTCCAGCCGTTGTCGTGGCGGTAGAGCTCGCCGAGCACGAGGCCGGTCTCGGTGCTCAGGCCGGTGGCGAGGTTCTCCGAGCGCACGAGCTCGGCGTCGCCCTCGAGGTCGAGCACCCGGATGGAGGCGTTGCGCAGCTGACCGAGGGAGCGGTGCGCCGCGATGCCGTCGTTGATGTAGGTGACCACGACGATGCGGGCCACGTCGGCAGGGACGTCGCGCAGGTCGACCTCGATCTGCTCCGTGTCGCGCCCCGTGGGAGAGGCGAGCTGGGTGACCGACCGCTCGGGTGAGCTCAGCTGGTTGAAGAAGACGAAGTGCTCGTCGGAGAGGACCTGGCTCCGGGCGTCGCAGAGGATGGCCGCGACCACCAGGTTGTCGATGAGCACGGAGTCGACCGACGTGAGCGACACGCCGAGCACGACCGAGCGCAGGGAGGGGATCTCGCGGGTGAGGGCGACGTTGGCGCCGCGGACCATGGGGCCGGCCATCAGAGATCAAGATCCGATCCGGAGAAGCGGGTTTCCAGGAAGCTACCCTGGATCATCAGGGCCTGGGCGTCGTGCTGCCGCACCGCCTCGAGACTCGCGCTCACCGACTGCTGCAGCACCTCGATCTGTTGCAGCAGGGCCTCGTTGCCACTGGGGCCCTGGCCCGAGCGCTGGGTGCGCTGGGTGTGGTCGAGCGCGAGGTAGCGCTGGAGAGTGGTCGGCAGGTAGTCGTCCATGGTGCTGCGCAGCGAGATGACGGCGTAGGTGTCGAGGGGCCGTGAGGAGGCCGTGTCGACGATCTCGCCGAGCGTGTCGGTGAGTCGGCGGGCGTCGACGACGGCACGCGTCGGCATCTGCCCTGCGTGGCTGTTGATCATCGCGACCAGGCCGGCCAGCGAGTCGTGGAGGGCAGCCGGGTCGTCACGGCGGGTGGAGGGTGCGGTGGGGGCGACCTCGTCGTCAGGGAGCACCCGCTTGAGCCAGCGCCTCATCGCCGGGCCGCCTCGAGGGTGGCGTGGGCCCGGGCCCGGACGTCGTCGATGGCGTCGAGGCTCGTGCGGACCTCGTCGAAGGCGGTCGTGAGCCGCCCGAGGTCGTCGGGTGACGACCCCGGTGCGAGGGCGGCCTCGGTCACCGCGCCCAGACCCGTGATGCGGTCGAGGACCAGCGACTGGTGGTGTCTGGCCTCGGCCACCGCGACGGCGGTGCGCAGGGCCACGAGGGTCGTGCGCTGGGCCCGGTCGACCCCGCGGATGAGGTCGAGGTTGGTGTCGCGCACGACCTCGAGCACGAGCTGGCCCTGGGCCGTGACCGAGGAGGAGGTGGCCAGGTCGAGCCGTCTCCGACGCACGGCCGAGACCGCCTCGGCCCGCACGATCGTGGCGTCGTCGGCCTGGCCTGCGGCCTCGAGCCTGCTTGCCTCGTCGCTGAGGATCGTGTCGATCCGGGCGGAGAGCTCGTCGTACTGCGCCAGTCGGGCGAGCACGTCGCGGGCGGTTGCCCGCTCGGCCTCGATGACTGCGTTGTCGTGCCGCAGGCTGTCCTGGCCGGCGAGGAGGTCGACGAGGATCGCGTCGAGCTCGTCCTGGGCCGAGACGAACCCACCGAAGTAGTCGGTGAGCGGGTCGTTGCCGGGCAGCCTGCGCAGGAGGCGGCGCAGGCCGCCCGTCGCGGCTCCCGACGGGTCGAGCCGGGTGACCACCTCCCTCAGCCGCGCGAGGGTGGCGGCGACCAGGCCCTGGGCGTCGGGACGGCCGGGGCCGCCGCGGGCGCCGCCGGCGGGCTGGCCCCATACGGTGTCTCGGGTGAGGAAGCGGTCGCTCAGGGCCGCGGCCGCCCTCACGTCGGGCTCACCCATCGAGGTGACCGACGCGACCTTGGCCGCGAAGTCGGGGGAGCGGGGCGCCAGGGCGAGGAGCTCGCTGGCGAAGGAGCGCGCACGCTCCTGCAGGCCGGTCGCCGGATCGGCCCGACCGCCCTGCTCAGACATGCAGCGTCCCCCTCAAGGATGCTCGTGGTGTCGCCCTCGCACCCGACATTACCTGCTGCGCCACGGGGTTCACCCCCACACGACGGTGAGCCACTGCAGGGCCAGCTGCTCGACCCACAGCCGGAAGTCGGGTGTGCCGTCGATGCGGTAGAGGGTGCCGTCGGGGCAGTCCTCGAGCTGACGCTTCGTGTAGACGTCGTCCTCGGGGGCCCAGCGCAGCACGTCGCCGTCGACGCGGTGGCACAGCGTGGCGTTGCCGTTGGCGTCGTCGCTGACGGAGTACCACTGCGACGGGTCGATCGGCATCTCGAGGCCGTCCTCGCTCCACATCCAGTCGTAGTCGTAGAGGAAGTCGGCACGGTGCCGGGCGACCGTCGGCACAAGGCTCTCCACACTCCCGCTCAGCCACGTCTCCGGTTCCTGCCACCGCTCGAGGATCCCTCCGAGCGTGCCGAGGAGCTCGGCGTGGTCGGGATGGGCGCCCGAGTGCAGCCGGGGGTGGGAGGGAGACGGGCAGAGCCAGCCGGTGCGGCCCCCGTTGCGGCGTTCCCACCCGAGGATCTCGTACGACGCGCCCTCGATGGTCAGGGGCGTCACCGTCGCCACGGCGAGCAGACGCCCCAGGGCCGGGGCCCACCCGGGCACCGGGCGGTCCCACTCGTGCGGCACGTCGGGGTGGGAGACCCCCTGCACCCAGCCCAGCTGCGGCACGGCGTGCAGCAGCCGGTCCCAGTCGTCGAGGGGTCGGTCGGGCACCAGGCGCAGCAGCATCAGTCGTTCATCGCCTTGAGGATCGACACGGCGAGACCGGCGCGGTCGGAGCCGGGTGCCAGCTCGCGGGCCCAGTCGACGACCCGCACGACCGCCCAGGCGCGGGCTCGCCCCTCGTCGAGCCCGGCTGCGTCGCAGACGACCTCGACCCGTCGTCGCAGGCTCCACCGGATGGCCGAGCCCGTGCCGAGCTCGTCGGCACGGTTCCACAGGGTCGGGGCGACCTCGAAGGCCGGGTCCCCTGCCATCGGCTTGGGGTCGATGGCCAGCCACGGCGCCCGGGTGCCGGTGAGCACGTTGGCGAAGTGCAGGTCCGTATGAAGCAGCCGCCCGTCCACTCCGGGGTCCGTCGCGAGGTCGGCCGCAAGGTGACGGGCCTGGTCGGTGAAGCGAGGAGGCAGGGAGGCCGGCGCGGGGGCGGCAGCCTGGCGGGCGGCATACGCGCTCAGGGTGGGGATGCGGGCGACGGCCGGCGACGCGAGCTGGGCCAGCAGCCCACCGATGACCTCGCAGGCCTCGTCGACCCAGAGCTCGGTGAGGTCGGTGGGGTCGAGGCGCTCGAGCAGCAGCGCGAGCCGGTGCGGGTCGGCCCGCAGGAGCCTGACGGCGCCCCGACCGTCCCAGTGGCGCAGGGCCAGGTGCTCGCTGCGGGCCTCGAGGTGTGGCCAGGTCAGCTTGAGCGCGGCCGGCTCGTCGTCGGCCGTGAGCACCGGGACGACGAGCGCGCACTCGCCGGCGCGGGCGGGACCGTCGGGCCGCAGCTGCCAGTCGTCGAGGACCGACGACATCAGCCGCGGGAGGCCGGCGATCCACTCCGAGCCGGAGGGTGCTCCGGGGGGTGAGAGGAGGTCGGGCGGACGGGCCCCGACCACCCGGGCGAGCCGCGCAGGGATGTCGACCGTCACGCCGCGATCATTCCCGGGAAGGCCGTCGGGCTAACTCCCCACGTGCGGGCCATCCCGACCGCATCGGCCTGCAACCGCACCACGGTGGTCGTCGCGCTGGAGCCGTCGGCGATCGTGCCGGCGGTGAGGGGGTCCAGACCGCTGGCGACGAGTCCGGTGAGCACGTGGGCGACCAGCCGGCGCACGGCTGCCACGCCGTCGAGCGGGAAGGGGAGCGGGTAGCCCAGGGGGGCGGGGCGTGCGGATCGGCCGGCCGCGGCCAGCAGTGAGAGCTCCCGGTGTCGCACCGTGCCCAGCGTAGCCAGCACGGCCGCTCGCTCGTCCCCGTCGAGGCGGGCGGCCGCCACCTCCAACCCGTAGG
>JBBRNQ010000023.1:0-46962 GCA_038230235.1 Actinomycetales bacterium | reverse complement strand
GGTCCACCGCGCCGACTCCAGCTCGCACCCGATCTGGACGACCCGGTCGACCCCGACCTCCGCGGCCGCGGTCAACGCCTCGGTGACCCCCAGCCCCGGCGACCCGTCGCGGTCGATGTCGAGGTGGCAGTGGTTGTCGACGACCGCGATCGGCAGGCGGTCAGGAGCCGGCGGACGCTCCCCCGGTGGTGTGCGCGACGACGGCTGCGGGCTCATGCGCCCGCCGCCTCCCCGTCGGGGCCGGGGTCGGTCGGCAGGTCGAACTTGCGGAACACCGGGCTCGGCTTGCTGATCGGCGTCCCCGCGACGACGTCACGGGGCCCCCAGACCGGCGTCGACGAGTAGTCACCGGTGATGACGGGATACCCCGGCCCGCCGTCGAGGTCGTCGACCTCCTCGATACCGGGCATCGGCGCGAGGTCGCTCGTCCCCCCGAGCACCCGGTGGATCGCGTTGGAGGAGTGGGGAAGGAAGGGCGAGATCATCGTGTTGAGGTCGCTCACGGCCTGCGCCAGCACGTGCAGCACGGTGCCGAGCCGCGGGCGCTGGTCGTCGGCCTTGAGCCGGAACGGCTCCGTCTTCGAGACGTAGGCGTTGGCCTCGCCCACCAGCCGCATCACCTCGGCGATGGCCGAGCGCACCCGCTGCCGCTCGAGCAGCCCACCCACGACGGCGAAGCCGCCGCGGACCGCGGCGAGGAGCTCGTCGTCGACCGGCTCCAGGGGACCGGCAGCCGGGATCTCGCCGTACGACTTGTGGATCATCGTGGCGGTGCGGTTGACGAGGTTGCCCCAGCCGGCGACCAGCTCGCTGTTGTTGCGCTGGACGAAGGCCGTCCAGGTGAACTCCGCGTCCTGGGTCTCCGGCCCGGCCGCGCAGATGAAGTAGCGCAGCGGGTCGGGGCCGTAGTCGGCGAGCACGTCACGCACCAGCACCACGTGCCCGCGCGAGGACGAGAACTGCTCGGTGCCCATCGTGAGGTACTGCGACGCGACGACCTCGGTCGGCAGGTTGAGCACCCCGAAGACGCCGGGCTCGCCCCCCTTGTCGCCCTTGCCGGCGTAGGCCAGCAGCTCGGCCGGCCACACCTGGGTGTGGAAGGTGATGTTGTCCTTGCCCTGGAAGTAGAACGACTGCGCCGCGGGGTCGTTCCACCACTCGCGCCAGCGCTCGGCGTCGCCGGTACGACGCGCCCACTCGATCGACGCCGAGAGGTAGCCGACCACGGCGTCGAACCACACGTAGAACCGCTTGTTGGGCTGCTCGACCCACCCGGCGATGGGCACCGGGATGCCCCAGTCGAGGTCGCGCGTCATCGCCCGGGGCCGCACGTCGCCCAGGAGGTTCTTGCTGAAGTTGAGCACCGACGGTCGCCACGTGCCGTTGGCCTCGCGCTCGGCCAGCCACTCGCCGATCGCCCCCGCGAGCGCCGGCAGGTCGAGGAAGAAGTGCTGGGTCTCGCGGAACTGCGGCGTCTCGCCGTTGATCTTCGACCGCGGGTCGATCAGCCGCGACGGCTCGATCTGGTTGCCGCAGTTGTCGCACTGGTCGCCCCGGGCCTGGCCGTAGCCGCAGATGTAGCAGGTGCCCTCGATGTAGCGGTCGGGAAGCGTGCGCCCCGTCGACGGGCTGATCGCGACGAGGTCGGTCTGCTCGAGCATGTAGCCGTTGCGCCAGTCGCCGGTGAAGAGCTCCTGCGCCACCGCGTAGTGGTTGCGGGTCGTCGTCCGGGTGAAGAGGTCGTAGGCCAGGCCCAGCCCCGTGAGGTCCTCGACGATGACCCGGTTGTAGCGGTCGGCGAGCTCGCGGGCGGTCACCCCCTGCTCGTCGGCGGCGACGAGGATCGGCGTGCCGTGCTCGTCGGTGCCCGACACCATGAGCACGTCGTGCCCGGCCATCCGCATGTACCGGCTGAAGACGTCGGAGGGCACACCGAAACCGGCGACGTGACCGATGTGGCGCGGGCCGTTGGCGTAGGGCCAGGCGACGGCGGACAGGACCTTGCTCATGACCCGATCCTAGGTGTCGGGTCCACCGGCTTCTCCTCCCGCTCGCCGAGACCCCGCGACCCTGGCGGGTTCGGCGCCCCACCCCTCACGCCAGGCAGTACCCCACGCCTCGCACGGTGGTGATCCGGCGGGCACCGATCTTCTGCCTCACGCACCTGACGTAGACGTCGACCACGTTGGAGAGCGGCTCGGAGTCGAAGCCCCACACGGAGCCCAGGAGCCGCTCGCGGCTCAGCACCTCGTCGGGGTGGCGCATCAGGGTCTCGAGGAGAGCGGACTCACGGGCGCTCAGGTAGACGTGCTCGCCCTCGACGACGACGCGGCGGGAGAGCACGTCGAGGCTCAGGTCGCGAGCCGACAGCACCGTCGGGTCGGCGGTGTCGCGGGGGGCGAGGCGCGAGCGGATCCTCGCCAGCAGCTCGTCGACCCGGACGGGCTCGACGAGGCAGTCGGAGGCGCCCTGGTCGAGACCGGCCACCACGTCAGAGGTCCCCGGGCGACAGTTGAGGACGATGACCGGCACCGTGGGCCGGGCCGTACGCCACCGGCTCAGCACGACCGTCCCGGCGACGTCGGTGAGCGACAGGTCGAGCAGCACCATGTCGACGTCCCCTTGTCCCGTCTCGAGGCCGGCTGGCCCGGCTGGCCCGGCTGGGCCCTCGAGCCGGTCGAGGCGGTCGAGCGCCGCCGCACCGTCCACTGCGAGCTCCACGAGGTAGCCCTCCGCCCGCAGGTCGTCCGCGAGGGCGAGCGCGGCCCCCAGGTTCTGCTGCACCAGCAGGAGCGACCTCACGCGGTGTCCGAGGCCGGTGTCGGCACAGCTGGCGGACCAGGGACCCCGAACGACAGATGCCGTCCTGGGCGGTCCGCTGCTGCGGGGGCCACCGGAGACCAGCCCGAGATGTTGCTGAGGTTCGTCATGGTCCTAGGTATACGGGCCCAGCATTAACGCGACATTGAACCGGTCGTCCCGCGGAAGCACCCCGGACGTCGCTCTCGGTCAGGGCTCGAGGAACGGCCCCAGCAGCTCGGGGTCGACCGCGAGCGCCAGCGCCACCCCGGCGTCGAGCGGGACGTCGTACGCGGTGTAGCTCTGCTTCCCTGCGGCCGTCGTCGCGAGCACGTGAGCCAGCCCGACCCGGCGCTGGAAGAAGGACTGGTGCACCCGCCAGCCGATCACCCCGTCACGGGCCAGCACGTAGCGGCGGCGCACGAAGGTGCCCTGCTGCACCACGAGGTGGTGCGCCGAGAGGTGGTGGCCGAGCCCGGCATACCGGTCCGTCGCCAGTGACGGCACGACGAGCAGGGGCAGCGTCGCCACCAGACCGACCCAGAACGGCAGGTCGAGCCAGACGACCAGGCCCCAGCCGACGGCACCCACGAGCAGCGCCGGCCACAGCGCGCGGGTCCAGCGCCGCCGACGCGCCGCCGGCCCGTGCGGGGTCAACGGGGCCGTCAGCGCCTCGTGGTCATCCACCACCTGCGCCGCCACCGCGTCGACCACGGCCCGCGGAGCCGGGGGTGAGAGCCAGGAGCTGCCCCGGTCGGTCTCCTTGCGCGACAGCCCGGTGGTGATCGCCTGGAGGCGGGCGCCGTGGGCCACCCGCAGCCCGAGGGGCTGCCCCAGCTCGACCCCGCGCAGGCGCCTCTCCTCGATGCTGGTCTCGCGGGTGGTGAGCAGGCCGCGGGTGACGTGCAGGGTGCCCCCGCTGTGCCGGGTGAGCCGGAACCCCCAGAACTGCAGGGCGTAGCCGATGACGGCCAGCGCCGACACGAGCACGACCAGGCCGACCACCCCGGCGGCGACGTCGAGCCAGATCGGGTGCTGCCCGAGGGTGTCGACGGTGCCGCCGAGGTCGGTGCGCTCCAGGTAGCGCTGCACGAACTGGTTGGCGAAGCCGAAGATGGCCAGGGCAGAGAAGACCCCGGTGAGGGTCAGCGGGGCGAAGAGCATCCACCGCGGGTCGAACCGCAGCAGCTGGGTCTCCGTCGCCGCCGGCTCGCCGACCTGGAGCAGCGGGACCAGCGGGGGCGGGAGGTCGGCGACGGGCGCACCGACCGGCGCCGGCAGGGCGCCCGGCGCCGGCAAGGCGCCCGGCGCAGGCAAGGCGCCCGGCACGCCGACCTTGCGACGGTGGATGAGCTCCTCACGCATCCGGCGCGCCTGCGCCAGCGGCAGCGCGTCGAGCACCAGCCGCTCCCGGGAGGTGCCCGCCGTGCCGATCTCGACCTTCGCCAGCCCGAGCAGGCGGTGGAAGATCGGCGCGGTGACGTCGACCGTGCGCACTCGGTCGGCGGGGGTTGCGATGAGCTGCTTGGTGAAGAGCCCCTTGCGGAGCTCGATCTGGTCGGCCTCGATGCGGAAGCGGGTCGTGGCCCACCGCAGCACGCCGACGCCCACGGCGACCCCGAGCACCGCGAGCTCGAACCACTGCCCCCCGGAGTCCTGGCTCTGCCCGACGATCACGGCGCCGACCAGCGCCGGCAGGAAGCGGATCACCTCCTGCACGGGGTGGATGAGCAGCATGCGCGGGTCGAGCCTGCGCCACGGCGTGTTGAGGTCCTCCGGCAGCGCCTGGCTCGGGGGCGACCCTCCATCCGCCGCCTCGTCATGCAGTGGCTCCCCGTACGACGGCTCCCCGTACGACGGCTCCCCGTATGGCGCGCTGCCGCTCACGTCGCGTCGCCGGTCTCGGCGACCGTCGCGTCGGTGAGCTCGTCGACGAGCCGGCGGGCGTCCTCGACGTCGAGGCCCTCGATCCGGAGCGGCCCGGCGGCCGAGGCCGTGGTGACCGTGACGGACGCCAGACGGAACAGCTGCGAGAGCGGTCCGCGCGAGAGGTCGACCGTCTGGATGCGCGAGATCGGGGCGATCCGCCGCTCCTGCGAGAGCCAGCCACGCTGGGTGTAGACCGCGGTGGGCGTCGTCTCCCACCGGTGCACCCGGTAGCGCCACTGGGGCATGACGACGGAGTACGCGACGGCGACGGCGAGCCACACCGCCCCGACCACCAGGTGCGGCGTGCGGGAGCCGTCGTCGAAGACCCACCACACCACCTGCCCGGCCAGCAGCACCAGCTCGCCCAGGACCGACTCGGTGACCCACATCAGCCTCGCCCGGGGGCTGACGAGGTGCGCGGGCTCACGCAGCCGGGGCGGCGCCTCTGCGCCCGATGCGGTGGTCACTGCGCCACCGTATGCGATGCGTGTGCCATGCCTCAGGATGTGCCTGCGCGGTTCCGCCCCGTGCGGGCGCGCTCGCTGGTTGGATCGGCCCATGGCTCATCTGCGCATCTCGCGCCACGTCGCGGCCCCGGCCGACGTGGTCTACGACCTGGTGTCTGACCTGCCCCGCATGGGTGAGTGGTCACCCGAGACCGAGCGGGTGCTCTGGCGAGGGGACGCGACCGGTCCGGCGGTCGGCGCCCGCTTCATCGGCTGGAACCGCAAGGGAGCCGTCAAGTGGTTCACCCAGGGCGAGGTGGTGGTGGCGGAGCGGGGCCAGCGGTTCGCCTTCGAGGTCACCTTCGGACCGGTCAAGGTCGCCCGGTGGGAGTACGTGCTGGAGCCCGACGCCGACGCAGCGGGATGCACCGTCACCGAGGAGTGGACCGAGCGTCGACCCCGCTTCGCCCGCCTCACCGACGCTGCCATGGGGCCACGACAGACCACCAACGCGACCGGTATGGAGCTCACGCTCGACGCCCTGGCGCGCGCCGCCGAGAGCGTCTGCGCCTGACGGAGGGTCGTGGGGAGCGCCGTCCACGGCCGGCGACAGGCCGGCCGGTGGCCACCCGGCCCCCCGGTCTGCCCGTTCGGCTGACTCACGTTCGCAAAACGGGGAGCAGATAACTCGCTACCCTTTCACATCAGGACTTTTCCGGACTAAGGAGTGCGATGGTCGCGCAAAGGGCGCTCGTGGTGGAGGACTCCCCGGAGTTCGCCGCCCTGAGCACGCGCCTGCTCGAGTCCGAGGGGTTCGACGTCACGGTCGCCGTCGACGGCGAGCGGGGGGTGTCCGCCGCCCGTGAGACCCGACCCGAGCTGGTCCTGCTCGACGTGACGCTGCCCGGTCTCGACGGGTTCGAGGTCTGCCGCCTCATCCGCCAGTTCTCGGACTGCTACGTCGTCATGGTCACGGCCCGCAACGACGAGTTCGACCGTGTGCTCGGCCTGTCCGTGGGCGCGGACGACTACGTCACCAAGCCCTTCTCCGCCCGCGAGCTCGCGGCCCGGATCAAGGCGATGCGGCGCCGCCCGCGCCTGCCGGCCCAGACCCCGACCCGTGCGTTCAACGGTCTGGAGGTCGACCCGGCGGCCCGCGAGGTGCGCTACCTCGGCCACATCGTCGAGCTGACCAAGATCGAGTTCGACATCCTCGACCTGCTGACGAGCGAGCCCCGCCGCACCTTCGAGCGGGCCCAGCTGATGGACCTCGTGTGGGGGACCGCTTGGCACGGCGACGAGCACGTGATCGTCGTGCACGTCGGCAACCTGCGACGCAAGCTCAGCGAGGGGGCCAACACCCAGCGCTTCATCCGCACGGTCCGCGGGGTCGGCTACCGCTTCGACCCCACCGGCGGCGGCCAGTTGCAGGTCGTGACGCCGAGCTGACCTGCGCTGCCCCCCACCCCACCCCCCCCACCCCCTTCGGTAGCCAAAGAATCACCTCAACCTCGTCCGGTTGAGGTGATTCTTCGACTACCCAGGGTGAGCGCGGGGGCGGGGGTGAGCGCGGGGGCGGGAGTGAGCGCGGGGTTGGGGGTGAGTGCGGGGGCGGGGGACGGGCTCAGCCGAGCCGGGCCAGCCACTCGTGCAGCGCCCTGGCGCTCACGTCGGCGCAGGCGTGCACCCCGGCGACCATCTCGTCGACGTCGTGGGTCGACGCGTCCTTCGCCTCGGACTCCAGGCCCCCGCACAGACCCTCGAGGGCGCGGACGCCGAGGAGGGCGCTGCTCGAGCGGAGGCTGTGGGCGACCCGGTGAAGGTTCTCCCGTCCGCCGTCCACCCCGAGGGTCAGGGCTGCGAGCCGGCCTGGCATCTCGTCGAGGTAGAGCCCGACGATCTGGCGTACGACGTCAGCCCCTCCCGTCTCGGACGCCAGTCGCTCGAGGGTCGACGGGTCGAGGACAGGCCGCTGGGTGTGCTCCATGGACACCATGATCCGCCCCCGCTCGGGGCTTCCGTCGAGGGCTTGAGCAGATCTTGAGCCTGACTGGATCAACTCCTGAGGTGCGTCGTGGATCCTTCGGGACATGAGCACCGTCACGGCTTCGACGACCCGATCGCGACAGCTCCTCACGGTCGTGCGCATCACCCTGCTGCTCGCCCTCGTGGCGACCCTCTCCACCCTCGCCGGGTGCGGGCTGACCTCGTCCGGAGCCACGTCGGGCACGGCCAGGGCCGCCGACGCCGGCTACCGCGTCGTGACCACGTCGACGGTCCCCCCGAGTCGGGCGCTACCCGCTCCGACCGGGCCGGTCGTCCTCACGGTCAGCGGTCACCTCGGTGCGGGGGTGACGGGGCCGGTGCGCCTCGACATGGCGGGCCTGGAGAAGCTGGGTCTCGTGGAGTACTCCACCATGGACAAGCAGGCGGAGGGTCGGCGCGCAACATTCCGGGGGGTCCTCCTCAGCCGCCTGCTCGCCGCCCTCGGGGCCGACCACGCCACCACGCTGCACACCGTCGCCGTCAACGACTTCACCGTCGACATCCCGGTGTCCGACACGGCTGCGCTCCCCGTGCTGCTGGCGACCACGGTCGACGGGAAGCGGATGCCGGTCGACCACTACGGCCCCGTGCGGGTGATCTACCCCACCGACGGCACGACCCTCGACCCGACGGTCTACGACCCGCGCTGGATCTGGCAGCTCACCAGCATCGTGGTCGAGTAGCTCGTGCCGACGTCGGAGCGCCCCTCGGAGCGCCCCTCCAAGCGCCCGTCGGTGCGCCCGTCGGTGCGCCGCTCGGTGCGCGGGGTCCGCGAGACGGCCGGTGAGCCCCTGTGGCGCACGCTGGCCTTCCTCCTCGTCCCGGCCGTCGTCCTGCTGGTGCTCACGGTGCTGCTCAGCCTGATGGTGGCGCGTTCGACCTTCGCGCTGAGCTCCAACGTCCAGATCACCCAGGCCGCCGTCGACGGCAACGTACGCACCCTGTCCCAGGTGCAGCGGGAGCTCCTGCGCCTCGAGATGTCGCTGGCGGCGGACCGCACGTCGTACGACGACCTCGAGCTGCACCGGGCCCTCACGGCCCAGCGGGTGCAGGAGGGCACCCTCGACTACCAGGGTCAGATCCTCGGAGACGGGTCGCTGCTCGGGCGCTCGCGCGCGCTCGCCGGCACCTGGCAGCGCACGGTCGAGCCGGCGGTGCGCAGGGTGATGGCCACCCCCGGGCCGACGGCCGTCGCCCGCCAGGACGTGATCGCCCAGCTGAGGGAGCTCGAGCTCGGCTACAACCAGCTCGTCTCCGACGCCGAGAACCGTCGCAAGCTGGAGGCCGAGGACGCCAACCAGGCGACGGCGCAGCTGGTCTCGGGCACGCGCTGGCTCCTCTTGGGGCAGCTGACCACCCTGTTGTCGTTCGTGGCCCTGGTCGCGGGCATGGTGCGGGTCCTGCAGCGGGCCGGAGCGCAGAAGCGGCGGGCGGCGGGCGACCTCGACCTCGCCCGCTCGACCCTGCAACGCCAGTCGATCGCCCTGCAGACGATCGACAACCTCGTCGTCGTCACCGACGCCGACGGCCGGACCGAGTGGGTCAACGACGCCTTCATCAGGCACACCGGCTGGGAGGCCGACGACGTCATCGGGACCGTGCCGGGTCGCCTCCTGCAGGGTCCGGAGACAGACCCGGCAACGGTCCGCTTCATTCGCGAGCGCCTCTCGGCCCAGCAGGGGTTTACCTGCGAGATCCTCAACTACACCCGAGAGGGCGCCCCCTACTGGGTGCAGCTCGAGATGCGTCCCATCCGCGACGACGCGGGCCGCGTCGACGGCTTCGTGGCCGTGCAGAGCGACATCACGACCCGGCGCGAGGCCGCCGACGCCCTGCGGCGGGCCATGGAGGCGGCAGAGGAGAACGCCCTGGCGAAGGCCAGCTTCCTGGCCAGCATGAGCCACGAGATCCGCACCCCCCTCAACGCGGTGCTGGGTCTGACCGAGCTGCTGCTCGACACGCCCCTGGGGGTGGAGCAGCGGCAGTACGCCTCGACGGCGAACCACTCCGGTCGTCTGCTGCTGGCCCTGCTCAACGACATCCTCGACTACTCCGCCCTCGACTCGGGGAAGGTCGCGATCGCCCCGACGCCGCTCGACGTCACGACGATCCTCGAGGACGTGGAGCAGATGCTGCGTCCGTCCGCCACGCAGCAGGGACTCACCCTCTCGCACACGGTCGCCCCGGAGGTGCCGGCCCTCGTCTCCACCGACGGCAACCGGCTGCGCCAGGTGCTCATCAACCTCGTCGGCAACGGCCTGCGCTTCACCCCCTCGGGTGAGGTGTGGATCGACGTCTCGTTCCGCGAAGACCACGAAGACCACGAAGACCACCCCGACCACCCCCACCACCCCGACCACCCCGACCAGCCGGGCCACCCCGACCAGCCGGGCCACCAGGGAGGCGACCGGTTCGGCTTCCTCACCCTCGCGGTCCGCGACACGGGGGTCGGCATCCCGGCCGACCGTCTCGAGCGCATCTTCGAACCCTTCTCGCAGGGTGACGCGTCGACCAGCCGCACCCACGGCGGCACCGGGCTCGGCCTGGCGATCTGCACCCACGTCGCCACCCAGATGGAGGGTGAGCTGACGGTTGCCTCGGAGCCCGGGGTGGGCTCGACCTTCACCTTCACCGTGCCGGTCGGCCGGTGCGTCGCCAGCACCGTCGAGACCCCTCCGCCGTCCTCGGCGCCTGCCGGGTTCGACACCGAGCTACGGGTCCTGCTCGCGGAGGACGACCCCGTCAACCGGCTCGTGGCCCTGCACATGCTGCGCCGGCTCGGCATCGACCCCGACGTCGCCGTCGACGGGCGGGAGGCCTTCGAGCTCACGATGGCCCGGACGTACGACGTCGTGCTCATGGACGTGCACATGCCCGGCACCGACGGGCTCCAGGCCACGCGGCTGATCCGTGAGCACCTGGGCGAGCCGCCGCGGATCGTGGCGCTCACGGCCAACGCACTCGACGGCGACCGCGAGCGGTTCCTGGCCGCGGGCATGGACGGCTACATCAGCAAGCCCTTCACCCTCGACGACCTGGCCTCCGTGCTCGGCCGCTCCTCCCCCGTCGGCACCGCCACCCTGGTCGGCTGACGACCCGCGGTCAGGGTCTGGCGCCCACGGCGGCGTCGTACAGGGCCTTCTTCGACAGTCCGGTCGCAACCGCGACGTCAGCGCAGACGTCCTTGAGCCGTTCGCCCGCGGCGACCCGCTGGGCGATGCCGGGGAGGACCTCCGCGACGGTGCTCTCCCGTGAGGGTGCCCCGGCGACCACGACGGTGATCTCGCCCTTGACCCCCAGCGCGGCCCAGGTGGCGAGCTCGGCGAGACCGCCGCGGCGCACCTCTTCATACGTCTTGGTCAGCTCGCGGCAGACCGCGGCCCGGCGGTCGGGCCCGAAGGCCTGCGCCATCGCCTCGAGCGTCGCGTCGATGCGGTGAGGCGCCTCGAAGAAGACCATCGTGCGCCGCTCGTCGGCGAGCTGGGCGAGCCCGCGAGCCCGCTCCCCCGACTTCCGAGGCAGGAAACCCTCGAAGCAGAAGCGGTCGACCGGCAGGCCGGAGACCGCGAGGGCCATGAGTACCGCGCTCGGCCCGGGCACGCAGGTCACCCGCACCCCCGCCTCGACCGCTGCCGTGACGAGGCGGTAGCCCGGGTCCGACACCGACGGCATGCCGGCGTCCGTGACGACGACGACCCGCTCCCCGGCGCGCAGAAGCTCGACCAGCGCGGGGGTGCGGGCCGCCTCGTTGTGCTCGTGGTAGCTGACGACGCGCCCTCTGGGCTCGACCCCGAGCTCGCCGAGCAGCCGACGCAGCCGACGGGTGTCCTCGGCCGCGACCACGTCGGCGCCCGCCAGCTCCTCCCCCAGCCGCGGCGCCGCGTCGCGCGGGTCACCGATGGGGGTCGCCGCCAGCACCAGGGTGCCGGACGGCGGGGTCTCGGGTGCGTGGCTCACCCACCCATCCTCGCAGCGACCAAATGGATTGCGCGCTCGCCACGGATCCGGTTGCCTGTGGACCAGGAGCACCCCGACCCCTCGCCCCACCGTCGACGTCGGTATGGCCGACGACGAGGAACGTTTCCTGCGATCCGACCTGCTCACCTGGTTCCAGGAGCCACCGCTGGAGCCCACCTCTGACCTGCTCGCCCTGCTCGCCCGGGAGGACCGCTACGCGGCGCAGCTGTGCGACGACCGCGACGCCGACCTCACCCGGTACGCCGGCATCTACGGCACGTACCCGTTGCAGGTCACCGTCCCTGGGCCCCTCGACAGCCTGCGCCAGGTGCCGGTCAACGGTCTCACCTGGGTCGGCGTGCACCCCGACGCCCGTCGGCGCGGCGTCCTCACGGCGATGATCGGGCACCACCTCACCCTCACCCGCGAGGGCGCGTGGTCGGGGCTCTCGGCCCTGCACGCCAGCGAGCCGGAGATCTACGGTCGCTACGGGTACGGGGTCGCCTCGCTCGAGCTCACCGCGACCCTCTCGCGAGGGGCGACCCTCACGGCCCCCGGCCTGGACGCGGCCGCGGCCGGGGTCACGACGCGGATGCACGACGCGTCCGACCCCGAGGTGGTCACCCGGCTCCACCACCTGATGCACCGGAGTGCGGCGCACCGTCTGGGCGCCGTGGCGCTGCCCCAGCGCACGCTGCGACGGTTCGTGACCGACCCTCCCCAGTCGGTGCGCGACCGGGAGCCCCACCGCGTGCTGCTGGCCACGTGCGACGGCGTCGACGTGGGCTACGCGGTGCTGCAGCGCACCCCGAAGTGGGAGAACGACGTGCCCCAGGGTCTGGTCGTCGTGTGGATCCACGACGGTGATCACGCCGCCCGGCTCGCGCTCCTGCGCCGGCTGCTCGATCTCGACCTCACGGCGTCGGTCAGGCTGCGGACGCTCGGCCCCCACGACGTGGTCTTCGACTGGGCGAGCCCGGCCCGCAACGTCGCCGGCAGCACGGCCGACTCCCTGTGGCTGCGCCTCGCCAACCTGCCGACCGCCCTGGCCGCACGCGGCTACGCCAGGGCGTGCGACGTCGTGATGGACGTGACCGACACGCAGGTGCCTGACAACGCCGGCCGCTGGCGGCTCGTCGTCACCCCCGGCGGCCACGGTACGGCGACCCGCACGCAGGACCCCGCGGGTGTGCGGCTCGACGTCGCCGACCTGGGCTCGACCTACCTCGGGGGCCGGCGCCTGTCGCGGATGCTCGAGGCGGGCCGCATCGAGGAGCTCTCCCCGGGTGCCGTGGCCGCGCTCGACGCCGCCTTCCGGTCGTCGCACCGGGTGGCCGCCGCGGTCGGCTTCTAGCCCACCGCCCTCTCGGTCACCCCCGCCCGGGACCGGCCCGGCGGGGCTCAGGTGCGCGGGTTACCGTTGCCCATGGCCAGACCCCCGCGCACCACCAGGTGGGCGGCGCGGCGGGTCGCCCTGCTCTCGACCGTCGCCGTCGGGGTCTCCCTGGCGCTGGGGGCCGTGGTGGCACCGACGGCCGGTGCCGACACCGCCATCCGCACCGAGAGCGCCATGATCCCCGTGGCCTCCGAGCCCGACGGCTCGCCGGTGTCCATCGACGCCTCCCTCTACGAGCCCGCCACGGGCACCGACCACCCGGCCGTGCTGCTCGCGCACGGCTTCGGGGGAAGCAAGGACGACCTGACCGGTCAGGCGCAGGACCTCGCCCGCGCCGGGTACGTCGCCGTGACGTGGAGCGCTCGCGGCTTCGGCCGGTCGACGGGGCGCATCCACCTCGACGACCCCACGTACGAGGTCGCCGACGCGCGGGTGCTGGTCTCCCGGCTGAACTCCCGACCTGAGGTGCGCCGCGACGTCGCGGGCGACCCTCGAGTCGGGGTCGTGGGCGGTTCGTACGGGGGCGCGCTCGCCCTCATGCTCGGCGCCAGCGACCCGCGGATCGACGCCGTGGCCGCTTCGATCACGTGGAACGACCTCGCCGACGCGTTCTTCCCCCAGGACGCGACCACTCCCGAGCCCGCCGACTCGAGCCCCCCCACCGCCGCCAGCGCGGTGTCACCCGCAGCCGTCACCCGGGCCGCCACTCCCGGGCCGTTCAAGCAGCTGTGGGCGTCGCGCTTCTTCGTGGGCGCCGTCGCCGCGGGTCGCTCGGTCGACCCGTCGTGCGGCCGTTTCGACCCCGTCGTCTGTCGCCTCTTCCTCGAGACCTCCGCCACGGGTGCAGCCAGCCCCGAGCTGCTCGCCCTCCTGCACGCCCACAGCCCCAAGCCGATGCTGGCCGACCTCAAGGCCCCGACCCTGCTGGTCCAGGGCATGCACGACAGCCTCTTCGGCCTCGACCAGGCGGATGCGACCGCGAAAACCCTTGCGGCACAGGGTACTCCGGTCTCCGTGCGCTGGATGGACGGCGGCCACGACGGCGCCAGCAGCACCGCCGACTCCGACACCGCGGCCATCCGTGCGTGGCTCGACCACTACGTCGGCGCCGCCCGCAAACCTGCGCTCGGCACCCCGGTCCCGTTGCCGTCCTTCGTCTTCGCCCAGCCGCTGGCTCGACGCCAGACGGCAGCCACCCTCTCGGGGGCCGACGCGCCGTACGCCACCGCGGCGACCTCGGTGAGCCTGCCGATCGACTCCGCGGTCAAGCCGCTGCTCAACCCACCCGGCGCCCAGCCGGCGTCGGTGACGCTGCTGCCGGTGAGTGGGGCCCTGGCCAGCACGCTGCCGTCCTACCCGCTGGCCGCCCTGCCCGGGCAGTCGGCTGCCTTCGACACCACCGGGGTCCCGCAGGGGCTGACCATCGTCGGGTCGCCGCGCGTGCGGCTGATCGTGCGCTCGAGCGGCACGAGCAGCACCCTCTTCCTCAGCCTGTGGCAGGTCACCGGTGGCTCGGTGACGCTGCCCCGCCAGCTCGTCGCCCCCGTCACCGTGGCGACCACCCCCGGTCAGGCCGTCGCGGTCGACGTCGCCCTCCCTGCGGCCACCTGGGTGGTGCCGCAGGGCAGCACACTGAGGGTGCTGGTGACCTCGACCGACTCGACGTATGCAGCGCCCCGCGCCGCGCGCACCGACCAGGTCGCCGTCTCCGACCTGCGCCTGCCCGAGGTGGCCTCGAGCCCCCTGCCGGGCCAGACGGGGTCGGGCGGCTCGGTCGACGCCGAGACGGTGGGCGTCCTGGTCGCCATCGGGGTCGTGCTGCTGGCGCTCGCAGGATCGGCGTTCTGGCGGCGACGTCGTCGTCGCGCCGTCGCCGTCCGCCCCGACCTGGCCGACACCCCGCTCGTCGTGGAGAACCTCGTCAAGACCTACTCCGACGGCCACCGTGCCGTCGACGACGTCTCCTGGCGCGCGGAGCGCGGCCAGGTGGTGGGGCTGCTCGGCCCCAACGGCGCCGGCAAGACGACCACCCTGCGGATGGTGCTGGGCCTGATCAAGGCCGACTCGGGCACGGTGCACCTGCTGGGCGAGCAGGTGGGTGCCGGTTCACCCGTGCTCGGCCGCGTGGGGGCCCTGGTCGAGGGCCCCGGCTTCCTGCCCCACCTCACCGGCCGGCAGAACCTCGAGGCCTACTGGGCCGCGACCGGCCGCGACCGGGCCGAAGCCGCCTTCGACGAGGTGCTCGCGGTCGCCGCGCTCGGTGGGGCGGTCGACCGCGTGGTCCGCTCCTACAGCCAGGGCATGCGCCAGCGCCTCGGCATCGCCCAGGCGATGCTCGGTCTGCCCGAGCTGCTCGTCCTCGACGAGCCGACCAACGGTCTCGACCCGCCGCAGATCGCGGGCATGAGGCCCATCCTCCAGCGCTATGCCGCCGGTGGTCGCACCGTCGTCGTCTCCAGCCACCTGCTCTCGGAGGTCGAGATGACCTGCTCCCACGTCGTCGTCATGCACGCCGGGCGCGTGGTGACGACCGGCACCGTCGCCGACCTCGTCGACAGCAGTGACACCACCGTGTTCGAGGTGCTGTCCCACGATGCCTTCACCCGCGACGGGGTCCCACCGGGCCCACCGGTCGACGAAGGGGTCGCCCGGCTCCGGGCGACGTCCGGTGTGACGGCCGTCGAGGTGACGGATGACGGCGCCACCACGCGACTCGTCACGACCTCGACGCTGCCTCGGGCCGATGTGGTGCGGGCGGCGACGGACGCCGGTCTCGACGTGGTCGGCGTGAGCAGCCGCAAGCACCTCGAGGAGGTCTTCCTCGGGGTCATCGCCGCGGCCACGGCAGGGTCCTTCGGTGACGACGAGCCAGACGGTGGGGACTCCACGTCGCTCACCGAGCGGCTCCGGCAGGTGCGGGCCCGATGAGCACCGCGACCAAGCGCCCTGAGGGCCCGGGGGTCCGCCCACATCCCCCACACCGACAACACCGCCCCCTCACCTGGCGGTCCGAGCTCGGCCGCCAGCTGCGGCGGCGGCGTACGCTCTGGTCGTTCGCGCTCATCCTGGCCCTTCCGCTCGTGATCGTCGGAGCCTTCGCCATCGGTGGCTCCAGCTCGAGCTCGTCGGACGCGACCACCACCACGAGCTTCGTCTCGCTGGCCACGGCGAACGCCGCGAACTTCGCCGTCTTCACCATCTCGGCGTCGGCCTCGTTCCTGCTCGTCGTGCTCGCGGCCCTCTTCGTCGGCGACACCGTGCCCTCGGAGGCGTCGTGGGCGACCCTGCGCTACCTGCTCGTGGCCCCCGTGCCCCGCGCCCGGCTGCTCACGAGCAAGCTCGTCGTCGCCCTCGCCTCCGTGGCCGTCGCCGTCGCCCTGCTGGTGGCCTGGTCGCTCCTCGTCGGGGGGATCTTCTACGGGTGGGGCACCTTCACCAACCCGGCCGGCGGCACCCTCGGGTGGGACGTGCTGGGCTGGAGGTTCGTCGGGATCGCGGCCTTCATCGTCATCACCCTGCTGCAGGTCGGGGCGATCGCCTTCGCCCTCGGGGTGCGCACCGACGCCCCCCTCGCGGCCGTCGGCGGCGCGGTGATGGTCACCATCGTCTCGGCCATCCTCGGGCAGATCGAGAACCTCGGGTCCCTGCGAAACGGCCTGCCGATGTACTACCAGCGCGCCTGGTTCGACCTGCTCACCCCGAGCATCGACTGGACCTCCCTGCGGCACGGCGCCCTCTGGTCGCTGCTGTGGACCGTCGTCTTCGTCGGGCTCGGCTACACCGTCTTCCGGCGGAAGGACATCCTCAGCTGACAACGCGGTGACCATCAGGACGCTGGGTGTCCTGATGGTTTGGCAGGCTGGTTCACGTCACCCTCACTGCGACCCGTAGGAGCCACCATGCCCGGCAACCCGCCCCCCGTCCCCACCGAGAAGTCCGCCATCCGCGAGTTCCTGCGCCAGCAGCACGACGGCATCCGCGGGGCGGCGTACGGCCTGACCGACGAGCAGGCGCACGCGAAACCGTCCGCGAGCGACATCTGCATCGCGGGGCTCGTCAAGCACGTCACGGTGATGGAGCGCGGCTGGGTCGACCGGGCCCAGGCCGGCCCGGGCCCGCTCCCGTCCGACGCCCGCCCGCTCGAGGAGGCGGCCGCCGACTACGGCAGCGACTGGAACCCCACGGGGGAGACGCTCGCCGACCTGATGACGGCCTTCGACGCGATGGCGGCGCACAGCGAGGCCCTCGTCGACGTGCTCGACCTCGACACCCCGGTGCCCGTCCCCCGTGACGCACCCTGGTTCCCCAAGGACATCGAGGCGTGGTCGGTGCGCTGGGTGTGGTTCCACGTCATCGAGGAGGTCGCCCGCCACGCCGGCCACGGCGACATCGTGCGCGAGTCCGTCGACGGCGCGACGATGTACGAGCTGCTCGCCGGACGCGAGGGCTGGCCGGCCACCCCGTGGCTCACCCCGTGGGCGCCCCCGACGCCCCCGACGCCCCCGACTCCAGCAGCGCAGCCCTGATCTCCGACTTCAGCACCTTGCCGACCTTCGATCGGGGCAGGTCGGGCCAGACCTCGACCTGCTTGGGCGTCTTGACGCCACCGATCCGGGTCCGGACGAAGGCGGTGACCTCCTCGGGGGTCACCGCCTGCCCCGGCAGCAGCTGGAGCACGGCGGTCACGCGCTCTCCCCACTTCTCGTCGGGCAGCCCCACCACGGCACAGTCCTGGACCGCCGGGTGCGACATCAGGGCCTGCTCGACCTCGGTGGAGTAGACGTTGAACCCCCCCGTGATGACCATGTCCCTGGCCCGGTCGACGATGAAGAGGTAGCCGTCGTCGTCGAGGTAGCCGATGTCGCCGGTGTGGTGCCACCCGTGGGCGCTGGCCTCGGCGGTCGCCTCCGGGTTGCGGTAGTAGCCCGCCATGACGAGAGACCCCCGGACGACGATCTCGCCGCGCTCCCCTCGCGGCAGCAGCCTCCCGTCGTCGCCCATCAGCGCCACGGTCACGAGCGGGCTCGGCTTGCCCGCGGAGGAGAGGCGCTGTCGCGCCACGGTTCCGTCGGCCAGGTAGTGGTCCCGCGGCGCCATGGTCGAGATCATCATCGGCGCCTCGGTCTGCCCGAAGAGCTGGGCCATCGGCCCGATCCGGGTCAGGGCCTCCTCGAGCCGGGAGGCCGACATCGGGGCGGCGCCGTACCAGAAGCACTGCAGCGAGCCGAGATCGGTGCTCGCCAGCCGCTCGTGCGCGAGCACCATGTAGACGAGGGTCGGCGGCAGGAAGGTGTGCGTGACGTGCCGGGTCTCGAGCAGCCGCAGGAACGCTCCCACGTCGGGTGAACGCATGACGACGACCTCACCGCCCAGGGCCAGCACAGGGAAGCAGAGGACGCCGGCCGCGTGGGTGAGCGGGGCGAGCGCGAGGTAGACCGGCCTCCCCTCGAAGGGGTACGACATCAGCGTGATCGCCGTCATCGCCTCGAGGTTGCGGGTGGTGAGCACAACCCCCTTGGGTCGGCCGGTGGTCCCCCCGGTGCCGACGACCATCGCCACGTCGTCGACCGGCTGCTCGTCGACGACCCACCCCTCTCCCGCAGCGAGGAACGCCTCCCAGGAGAGTGCGCCGTCGACAGCCCCGGCGGCGGCGCCGTCGAGGCACACCACCGTATGCAGCCCCGGCAGCTCACCCCTGATCGCTGCGACGAGGGGCGTGAAGTGCCCCTGGTGGACGAGCACCTCGCACTCGAACAGCTCGAGCAGCTCGCGGTTCTCGGCGGCCTCGTTGCGCGGGTTGACCGGGCACCAGACCGCGCCGGCGAGGCTGATCCCGAAGACGCAGGTGAAGGCCACCGGGTCGTTGGCCGAGAGGATGGCGACCTTGGCGCCCGGCCGGACGCCGCGGGCGGCCAGCCCCGCCGCGATGCGCGCGGCGAGCGCGCGCACCTCGGCGTAGGAGCTGGACGCACCGTCGGTCGTCAGGCACGGGGAGGACGGCGCGAGGGAGGCCCCCTTGTCGAGCCAGTCGACCAGGCGCATCCCACCCGTGCTGCTCATCCCCTGGTCACCTCTCCACGGTGAGCACGGGCTCCATGACGAGGCCGAAGCTGCGCAGCACCCCGAGCAGCTCGCGGTGGCCGAAGGCCTGGCACCCCGACGCGAATCCCGTTCTGCGGGGGGGCTGCTGGAGCAGGGCGTAGGCAGCGTACGCCTGGAGCAGACCGGTCTGCTTGTAGTTCTGGTTGCCGTGGATGACGCAGTGCGCCCGGCCGAGCGGGCCCGAGGCGTGCACCGAGTCGAGCGACTTGTTGAGCCGGGCGTACTCACGCGGGGGCATCGAGCTCATCACCTGAGCCGCAGTCGCCTCGAGCGCGGCGTACTTCTCGTCGGGCCCCATGTCCTTGGTTGCCTCGAGCGCGGCCGCCACGATCTGCGGCACCCCCTGCATGAGCGGCTTGTTGAAGACCCCACCGAGGGCCTTGACGGTGGCGACCCGCGGGTCGCGCCTGAACCACACGGGGTGCGAGGTGCCGCCCCACGGCAGGGCGAGCGCGAGCTCGTGCTGCCCGGGGATGGAGAGCGACGTGAGCCCCGCCTCGGGGTCCCACTCCTGGTAGGCGTTCTGCTCGAGGTAGAACGCCTGGGTCATGGCCGCGTTGAAGAGGATGGTCATCGTCGAGGCCACGGTCGGGCTTCCACCCCAGAAGACCGCGATGTCGAGGGTGTCGAGCCCGGGGGTCTCGAGGCACAGCTGGGCCGCGATCTCGCCGGTGGTGTACATCTGCGCCAGCCCGGGCGACAGGAGCAGCCCGGCCGCGGCGAAGTCGGCGCCGTAGGTCTCGTCGCAGGTGATCAGCCAGTCCTGCTCCCCCGTGGTGTCGAGGTAGTGCACCCCGGCGGCGAGGCAGGCCTGCACGACCGCGTGGCCGTACTTGCTGAAGGGCCCGACCGTGTTGCACACGACCGAGGCCCCGCGGAAGAGCTCGGTGAGCGAGGCCACGTCGTGCTCGACGGTCGCGATCTCGTGGTCGGCGGTCTCGATGCCGGGCACGTTGCTCGCCATCGAGTCGGTGAGCTTGTCCTTGCTGCGCCCGGCGGCGAGGAACGGCACGCCGTACTCGCGGAGGTACTCGCAGACGAGGCGGCCGGTGTAGCCGGACGCGCCGTAGACGACGACGGGCTTGGCGGCCGGGGTGGTGGTGTCGCTCATCGTCACATCCCCATCCCGCCGTCGACGGCGAGACCAGCGCCGTTGACGAAGCGCGCCGCGTCGGAGACGAGGAAGACCACGGCGTCAGCCATGTCGGAGACCTCGCCGAGCCGGCCCGACGGGGTGAGCCCGATGACCGCCCCGACGGCCTCCTCCGGCGAGGGGTAGAGGCCGATGCGCGCGACGTCCTGGGCGAGACCCATCCCCATCGCGGTGGGCACCAGTCCGGGGTAGATGCAGTTGACGCGCACGCCGTAGCCGAGCGCCCCCGACTCGGCGGCTGCGACCCGGGTCAGGCGGTCGACGCCCGACTTGGTCGCCGAGTAGACGGCGATCCCCGGGAAGGCGATGGTGGCGGCGACCGACGCGGTGTTGACGATCGCGCCGCCCTGGCCGGCTGCGCCGCCGGGGCGCATGGCCAGGAAGGCGTGCTTGATACCGAGGGCCGTGCCCAGCAGGTTGACCTCCAGCTGGCGGCGCACCTGGTCGGGGTCGAGGTCGACGATGAGGCTGGTGATCTCGATGCCCGCGTTGTTGACGACGATGTCGAGCCCGCCGAGCTGGCTCGTGGCGTCGGCGACGGCCTGGGCCCAGTTGGCGTCGTCGGTGACGTCGAGGTGGACGAAGCCGTGGCCCTCGCCGAGCGCCTCGGCCACCTTGGGCCCGAGGTCGTCCTGCAGGTCGGCGACGACGACCTTCGCGCCGGCGGCGGCGAGCGCCTGGGCCATTCCCTCCCCGAGGCCCTGGGCCCCACCGGTAACCAGGGCCTTGCGGCCCGTGAGGTCGGAAACTGGCATGTCGACTCCTTTGTCGAGAGCGGCGTCGTCGGTGACGCCGGGTCTTGACGAGTGTCAAGACTTCTCTGGACACTTGTCAAGACCCTGCGGCCCACGACGTCGCCCCGTGGGACACTCGGGGTCGACCCACCAGGAGGCAGCCATGACCGCGACCCGTACGGCGAGCCCGTCCGCGAGCCCGTCCGCACGCTCGGACGCGAGCCCGGACGCGAGCCCGGCCGCGCGCTCCCGGCGCCCCACCGACCGCTACGACGAGCGCCGCGACCAGCTCGCCGAGTCGGCCCTGAAGACGCTGGGAGAGCTGGGCTACGCCCGCTCCAGCCTGCGCGAGATCGCGACGAACTCCGCGTTCAGCCACGGCGTCGTGCACTACTACTTCCACGACAAGCACGAGCTCATCGTCTACTGCGTGCGCTACTACAAGGCCCGGTGCGTGCACCGGTACGACGACGTGGTGCGCGACGCGACCACCGGTGCCGAGCTGCTGGACGGCTTCGCGACGACGCTGCAGCAGACCCTGCGCGACGAGGCCCCGATGCACCGGCTGTGGTACGACCTGCGCTCCCAGAGCATGTTCGAGGAGTCGCTGCGCGAGGCCGTGACGATGATCGACCGCACCCTCGAGGTGATGATCTGGCGGGTGGTCAGCCGCTATGGCGAGCTCTCCGGGCGGCCGGTGCTGGCCGGCCCGGCGGCTGCCTACGGAATGCTCGACGGGCTGTTCCAGCAGGCCCTGCTCGCCTACGCCGCCGGCGGCGAGGCCGTCCTGTCGACCCTCACCGCCCAGGTCCACGACCTGATGCCGCTGCTCCTGGGCCCGGCACCCCCCTCCCCCAGCGGCGCCAATTAGAGTTCCGCCCATGTCCGCGACGGCCGAACCGGCTCCCCTGCCGGGTCCACCCCAGCCGGTCGAGCCCGTCGAGCCCGTCGAGCCCGTCGAGCCCGTCCCTGCCGCCCGTCGGCCGCTCCTGCGCCGCGAGGTGCTCGTCGTCCTCGGCCTGTCGCTGGGGGCCTCGGCGGTCTACGCGGTCCTGGCCATCATCGACCGGCTCACCAAGCAGGTCGCGCTCTCGCAGCAGACCTCGTCGCTCAACAACTCGGTCACCCCCGACCGACCGTGGCTCGACCTGGCCTACCAGCTGACGGGGTACGCGATCGCGCTCGTGCCGGTGGCGGCGGCCCTCTACCTGCTGCGCCGGGTCGACCCACCGGTGCCGGCGGTCGCCGACGGGCGCTGGTCACCGAGCCGCTTCCTCGGGCTCGACCTGCGTCGGCTGCGGTTCGACGCCAGCGGCGGGGTCGCCCTCGCCGCCCTCATCGGCATCCCCGGCCTCGGGCTCTACGTCGTCGCCCGCGCCCTCGGCCTCAACACGCAGGTGGCAGCGGCCAACCTCGGGGGGGCCTGGTGGACGATCCCCGTCCTCGTGCTCTCGGCGATCCAGAACGCCGTGCTCGAGGAGGTCGTCGTCGTCGGCTACCTCGTGACCCGCCTGCGCCAGCTCGACTGGCGGGTGCCGGTCGTCGTCGCCGCCTCGGCCCTGCTGCGCGGCAGCTACCACCTCTACCAGGGGTTCGGCGGCTTCGTCGGCAACGCCGTCATGGGGGTCGTCTTCGCCCTGGTCTACCTCCGGTGGCGACGGGTCGGCCCCCTCGTCGTCGCCCACACCATCCTCGACGTCGTGGCCTTCATCGGCTACACCCTGCTGAAGGATCACCTCACGTGGCTCCAGTGACCCTCGAGGCCACCCCCGTCCCTCGCCCCACCGACGAGATGGCGGCCCGGCACCTGCCGGACGCCCGTACGGCGCGCCTGCGCACCCGCCTGCTCGGCTCGCCCCCGGGCGACCGCCTGCTCGGGTGGCTGGGCCCGCTCGTCGTCGCGGCCATCGGCGGCTTCCTGCGCTTCTGGAACCTCGGCAGCCCCCACCAGCTGGTCTTCGACGAGACGTACTACGTCAAAGAGGGCTGGTCGATGATCCTCTTCGGCGTCGAGATGAGGAACGACCCCGCCCTCGAGGCGGCCAAGCAGATCGACCAGAACTTCACCGCCGGCCGGGTGAGCACCGTCTACGACCCCACCGTGGGTGACCTCGTCGTGCACCCGCCCGTGGGCAAGTGGCTGATCGGCTGGGGCGAGCAGCTCTTCGGCATCACCAACAGCTACGGCTGGCGCTTCTCGGTGTGCGTGCTCGGCACGCTGTCGATCCTCATGGTGGGTCGGGCGGCCCGGCGGATGCTCGGCTCGTCGCTGCTCGGCACCGTCGCCTCGATCCTGCTCGCCTTCGACGGGCACCACTTCGTGCACTCGCGCACCGGCCTGCTCGACCTCATCGTCATGTTCTTCGGCTTCGCCGCCTTCTGCTGCCTGCTCATCGACCGCGACCACTCGCGCGCCGTGCTGGCCGAGCGGGTGGGGCGGGTCGCCCGCTCCGAGCTCTCCCGCTTCGGCCCCTCGACGGGGTGGCGGCCGTGGCGGTGGGCGGCGGGGATCTGCCTGGGTCTGTCGACCGGTACCAAGTGGTCCGGGCTCTACTTCGTCGTCGCCTTCGGCGTGTTGACGGTCCTGTGGGACATGGGGGCCCGTCGGGCCGCCGGCGTCCGTGGCTGGCGGGTCGCGTGGCTGGTGCGCGACTCGCCGTACGCCTTCCTGCAGGTCGTGGGGACCACCGCGGTCGTCTACTGCCTCAGCTGGTGGGGGTGGTTCGTCTCCAGCAACGGCTACAACCGGCACTGGGCCGACACCCACGGATCAGCCCGGTGGGGGTGGGTCCCCGGTGCGGTGCGCTCGTGGTGGAACTACCACGCCCAGATGCTCGAGTTCAACATCAACCTCCACTCCGACCACCCCTACAAGACCAACCCGTGGAGCTGGATGATCCAGGGCCGACCGACCTCGTTCTTCTACGAGGGGCCCAAGAAGGGTGCGGACGGGTGCACGGTGTCCGTCTGCTCGAAGGCGATCACCTCGATCGGCACCGTCTCGGTGTGGTGGGGGGCGACCCTCGCCCTCGTGGTGCTCCTCTTCATGTGGGCCCTGCGCCGCGACTGGCGGGCGGGCGCGATCCTTGCCGGGTTCGCCGGCGGCTACCTGCCCTGGTTCGCCCTGCAGGACCGCACCATCTACAGCTTCTACGCCGTCGCCTTCGTCCCCTGGGTCGTGCTGGCCTGCACCTACGTGCTGGGGCTGGCCATCGGGCCACCCACGGCGAGCCGGCAGCGCCGGCAGGTGGGGCTGCTCGTCACGGGCCTCTTCTGCGTGCTCACCGTCAGCCTCTTCGCCTTCTTTTACCCGATCTACACCGCCCAGGTGGTGTCGCAGGACTTCTGGCGCGCCCACATGTGGTTCCCCAGCTGGGTGTAGCGATGCCGGGTTGACAGTTCTGAACACGTTCAGAATAATGGACCCATGAGCCTCCCCCTGAGCCGTGTCGTTCAGTCTTCAGCCCTCTCCCGCAACTCGGCCGAGGTCTTCCTCGCAGCCGACCAGGGGGCGGTGGAGATCACGCGGCGCGACGGCGAGACCTTGGTCCTCACGCGAAAGAGTGAAATCGAGCGACAGGGAACCATCCTGCGGATGGCTGCCGACCTCGTGGCTGCGTCACTCGGTCCCGAGTCGGAGCCCTTCGCCAACCGTCTCCAGGAGCGGTTCCCGTGGATGCACTTCCTCAGCGATCCAGAGCGCGAGATGTTTGCCCAGGAAATCGTCCAGAGCGCACGCGGCTGCGCGGCCGTGCAGGACTTCGGACCGTTCCTGGTCGAGCTGCACGAGTGGTATACGACCGCTCAGGCGAAAGCCGCTGGATTCACGCCCGACCTCGACCTGAACTGGTACGACGACCTCCCCCAGGCCACCAATCCCCATCACCACTGATGGCAAGACAACACGGTGTGGAGAGGCCGACCAAGGGTGCGGAGTACACGATCCTGTTCGGCACCCGCCAAGCCGAGAAGGGCTGGATCGACCTTCTGGCTACGCAGCGCAACGCCGTGGTGGATGCCTGGGACTTCTTGACCAAGAGTCCAGAGGAGCGTCTTCCCAGGAACCACCCACTCAAAGGCGAGCTCTCGACGCTGGCCCACGGCGGCAAGGTCTACGTGCGGTGGCAGCACGAGCTCGCCAACGGCGCTCGCATCTGATTCATCGTCGATGGCCGTACCGTGATCCTCGTGGACTGCCACACCCGCCACCCCAACGAGACGAAATAGGTCATCGCACTGAGGCCTGACCACAGCCTGATCGTCGGTCAGCTCGGTGGCTCCGGGGGACGCAGGGCGCCCGAGACGAGGATCGCCAGGGCCATGAGCACGGCGACCACGGTCAGCCCCTTGAGCACCCCCTCCTGGTCGCCGAGGAACCCGATGAGCGGAGGCCCGCCGAGGAAGGCGACGTAGCCGATGGAGGCGACGACACTGACCCTCCCGGCCGCGTAGCGGGGCTCGTCGGCGCCGGCGCTCATCCCGACCGGGAACCCGAGCGACGTGCCCAGGCCCCACAGGACGCACCCGACGAAGGCGAGCGCCGGGTGACCCGCGAACACGAAGAGCAGCAGGCCCGCGACCGCGATCCCGGCCGTCACGCGCACCATGAGCACCCGCCCGTGACGGTCGAGCAGGTCCGGCCCGACCCAGCGACCGGCCGTCATCGCCGCAAGGAAGAGGGCGAAGCCGAGGGTGCCGACGGCGGGCGAGACGCCGTACCCGTCGATGGCCGCGACGGCGATCCAGTCGTTGCCGGTGCCCTCGGCGAAGGCGAAGGCGAGGACGAAGACGCCGATCAGCAGGGTCCGCGGCTCGCGCCACGCGGCCCACACGCTGCGCTCCGGCAGGGCGTCGGTGGCCTCCGGCACGCCGTGGTCGTCGGGGAGGAACCCGCGCACGCCGAAGGGCACGAGGGCAGCGACGAGCACGGCCACCACGGCCAGGTGGACCGAGACCGGCACGCGGAGGGCCACGAGCGCGGCACTGACGAGGGCACCGGCCACGGTGCCGACGCTCCAGCCCGCGTGGAAACGCGACATGATCGACCGCCCCAGCGCGCGTTCGGCCAGGGCGCCCTGCACGTTCATCGCGACGTCCCACGCGCCGTTGGCGAAGCCGAAGACGGCGAGGGCGACGACCAGGGGCGCGACCCCTCCGCGGTACCCCACCGCCACCCCGAGCAGGCCGACCCCGAGGACACCCGACATCGTGGCGACCACCCGCTGCGAGCCGAACCGCGCGACGAGGGAGCCCGCCACGCTGAGCGAGACGATCGAGCCGGCCGCGATGGCGAGCAGCACCAGACCCAGCGTGCTGGGCGTCAGTCGCAGCTCGTCGCGCACCTGGGGGATACGGGCGGCCCAGCTCGCCATGGCGAAACCGTTGAGGGTGAACGAGATGTACGTCGCCCGGACCGCGCGGCCCGTGCGAGCGGCCGGGGCCCCGACTCCCCCGGGGGGTGCGAGCAGGGGGTCCGTCGCGCCAACCATGCCCTCGAGCCTACCGAGGGCGAGCCGCCGGCGACCTACCGAGCGGGACCGGCCCCCACCTGGGCCCGACCGAGCTGGTCGGCCAGCAGCACGGCGACCCGCAGCTCCTCGGGCGTCGGGCGCCGCACCCGGGTCGCCGTGACCAGCAGCAGCGTGCCGGTCACGACGCCGCCCACCCGCACCGGGAGCGCGGTCTCGTCGTCGGTCGGCAGACCGTGTCGCGACACGTCGAAGGGCCGCCCTGCCCGCTGTACAGTCCCGTCGGGCTGGATCATCGTGCGCCGAACCGCGGCCACCCCCGGCTCCCAGCGGCAGTCGTCGAGGCGGAGCAGGTCGGTGAGCTGGCCGGTGACGACGCGCACGAGGACGTCGGAGCCGGACGCACCGACGCCCACCTCGCTCGCGCTGCTCGAGGCGACGACCTCGGCCGCGGTGAGCGCACCGTCGAGGTAGCCGCCGACCCGACTGGCCCGAGCCTGGTGACGACGGCCCCACAGGGCCAGCTCCGTGACAGCGACCCCGACGAGCAGGAGCAGGACGAAGGCGTCGACGTCGTCGCGGTTGCTGATCGTCAGGGTGCCGTAGGGGCGGGTGAGGAAGGCGTCGAAGAAGATCCCGGCCGACCCGGCGGCGAGCAGACCGCCCGTCCGGTCTCCGGTGCTGGCCGCCGCGACGACCACCAGCACGAGGACGAGGACGAGGCTGGCCGCAGAGACCTGATCACGCACCAGCGAGAGGAGGGCAGCGACGACGAGCGGCGTCACCGCGCACAGCAGGAGCAGCCACGGGCGGCGGTCGAGACGGGTCTGCATACGGTCCATGCTGCTATCGCAGCCGCTGCGGGCCATCCGCGTCCACTGTCTTCACGCGTTCTTGACGGCATGGAGACGGGGGCGACATGGGTATGGGTGGAGCCCGGCCCCGTCACCGGGGCGTGGGCTCCACCCACTACCGCTACGTCGACGACACCAGAAGCCCCCACGGCCTCAAGCTGGTCGGGACCCCCCACGGGTCCCTCGAGCACGTGCGTCGATGGGACAAGTATGTCTGGCCGATCGCTCGTCACACAAGCCGTTCGGGGGACGAGTTACCTGTGGCCCACCTCTCAGTCGCGCTCATGGCATCGTGGAGGCGTGATGGACCGGCCGGCACCAGTGGGTCGTCCGGGGGCGTGCATCCTGCACCTCGACCTCGACGCCTTCTTCGCCGCGGTCGAGCAGCGTGACAAACCCTCCCTTCGCGGGCGTCCCGTCGTCGTCGGCGGGGTCGACGGGCGCGGGGTGGTGGCGACCGCGTCGTACGAGGCCCGGCGGTTCGGCGTGCACTCGGCGATGGCCACGGCCCAGGCCCGGCGGCTGCTGCCGGCCGGCGCGGCCTACCTCTCACCGCGGTTCGAGGCCTACCGCACCACCTCCGCGGTCGTCATGGCCGTGCTCGCCGACCTGTCACCGCTCGTCGAGCAGGTGAGCATCGACGAGGCGTACGTCGACCTCGCGGCCGGCGGTCACGACCGGTCGGCGCAGGCGCTGACCCGGCTCGCCACCGACGTGCGCGAGCGGGTGGCCGTCGCCACCGGTGGCGTCACGGCGTCGGTGGGCATCGGCACGAGCAAGCTGGTGGCCAAGACCGCCTCCGACCTGCGCAAGCCCGACGCCCAGACCGTGGTACCAGCCGGGGGTGAGCTCGAGATGCTCCATCCCCTCCCGGTCACCAAGCTGGGGGGCGTGGGGCCGGCGACCGAGCAGAAGCTCCGCGCGATCTCGGTGTCGACCGTCGGCGACCTCTACCGCGTCGAGCCGTCGACGCTGGTGCAGCTCTTCGGGACCGCCCACGGCGGTGGTCTCCACCGGCTGGCGCGGGCGCAGGACGACATGGTGGTCGAGCCGCACCGCGAGGCCAAGTCGGTCTCGGCCGAGGACACCTTCGCCACCGACCTCACCGCCGTGCCGGCGCTGCACGCGGAGATCGACCGGCTCGCGGCCCGGGTCGCGCAGCGCCTGCGCGAGGCGGGTACGGCGGGCCGCACCGTCACCTTGAAGGTGCGTCGCCACGACTTCACGACCGTCACCCGGTCGGCGACGCTCCCCCAGGCCAGTGACGAGGTCGAGGTCATCGCCGGCACCGCCCGCCGGTTGCTGGCCCTTGCTCCCACCGAGGGCGGGGTCCGGCTGCTGGGGGTCGGGGTGTCGGGGTTGCGCGACTTCATCCAGGCTGAGCTCTTCGGCGCCGCGCACGGCCCCGACGGTGACGGCCCGCCGATCTCGAGCGACGAGGCGGTCGTGGTGACCCCGGACGACCCGGTGGGGGAGGCGACGCCACCGACGCGAGGTGACGCGGCGCCATCCGGGCCGGTGGGTGGTCGGCGGTGGCGACCGGGGCAGGACGTGCTCCACGACGAGCTCGGCGGCGGGTGGGTGTGGGGCTCCGGGCGACGGCTCGTGACCGTGCGCTTCGAAGGACCGACGACCGCGCCCGGCCCCGTGCGCACCTTCGACGACGACGACCCGGCCCTGTCGGCCGGACCGCCCCCGGACTGGCACGGCGAGAGCATCGGGGCGTAGCAAGGGCGGCGCCCCGCCCTGCCGAGGCAGGACGGGGCGACGCGGGTGAATCGGGTTGGTGCCGTGAGTCGCTCAGGCAGCGACGTTGAGGCGGCAGGCGCCCGAGGTGGCCTGCTTGGCCAGCGGCAGGAAGCCGTAGGTCTTCAGGGTGGCGGCGAAGGCACCGGCACAGAGCTTGCTCTGGCTGCCTGCGTCGAAGCCGACGAAGCGCTTGGCGGCCAGGTAGGACTTCGAGCGGGTGTCGATGTTGTGGTAGATGTACCGGGCGCCGGGGTAGAGCGACCCCTCCTTGAAGGCGGCGAGGTTGGGCGTGAAGGTCGTGGTGCCGGAGACGGGGTTGAAGATCGTCGCGCCGACCTGGACCTTGCCGATCCTGGTGCCGGTGCGGACGTCGGGGGTGGCCGCGTTGCCCTGGGCGATCCAGGCGCCGGCCGAGAAGGGCACGATGCCGTTGGCCGTGACCTTGCCGCCGTCGTTCTCCTCGATCTGGGTGGCGGGGCAGGTGGTGCTCAGCCGGGGGTCGACGTTGTTGAGGAAGTTGGCGACGAAGAACGACCCGGTGCCGGAGCCGGCCTGCGGGAAGAACCGCTCGATGACGCCGGTGCCCGCGCCCGGGACCTGGCTCCAGTTGGTGATGGAGCAGCTGTAGATGCCCTGGATCTGGGCGAGGGTCAGCTTGAGCGTGGCGGCCTTCTTGGTGGCGTAGCCCACCGCGTCGCGGGCGTAGTTGTAGCACTCGAGGTTGGCGCGCGTGGTCGTGTTGCACTGGTATGACGACGCGCGGCTCACGTCGACCGAGGCGTCGCCGGCCGGGTTGAGCTCGAGGCGGGCAGCGCCCGCACCCGAGCCGACCGGGGAGGTCTCCTGGCCGGTGCCGGAGCAGGACGCACCGGCGGGGGCCGTGCTGGGGGTGATGAACCAGGTGCAGGCCCCGGCGAAGGCGTCGGCCGGAGCAGTGACCGAGGTCGGGTCTCCCGGGTTGACGAAGGCCTTGACGTTGATGCAGGTGTCCTTGGCGCCGGTGGCGGGCTTGGGGTTGTCGAGCTTGGCGTTGCTGTTGATCGCCGCGCACAGGGCCTGGTCGAAGTACTGCGTGGTGTCGGACCCGACGAAGGTCAGGGTGTCGGCGACCTTGTCGGACGGCGGGAGGGCGAGCGCGGGGGCGACGCCGACGACTCCGACTGCAGCGGCGACGGCCACTGTCGTGAGCATCGTCATACGAATGGAGCGCATGAGGTCTTCCTCTGTTGGGATCTCGGTGAGGGCGGCTGCTGCCGCCGGGCCCATTCCGTCAGTGACCGGTGAACTGCATTCCCGGCTGGGCATGAACACCAGACGTCCAGGCGGTTCACGGGAGGCCTCCTGGTCGCGCTCGTCAACCGTTGTGGGAGCTCGAACCCGGACGAACCCGCGCGAGCGGGGTGGGCGTCGTGTGCCGCGCCGCGTCCCGGTTCGTGAACCTCACGAAGGTCACCGGTGCTCCGGGTGCGACGAGCCGGAACCGCTCGACGCTCGCCAGGCACTCGACCCGTCGACCGTAGGCGCCGTTGGAGCGGGCGACGGTCACGCCGTCGACGGTGAGAGCCCACTCCCACTCGCGCCCACGGGCGCTCATCAGGTCGACGTTGCCCTCGGCGGCCGATCGCGCGGCCAGCAGGGCGAGGTCCCTCATCTCCTCGGCCGAGCCGCTGGAGTCGGCCGAGCGGGCGTAGGCCCGGTTGTTGCGACCGAGCAGTCGCCAGAAGCACCTGCTCGGGCTCACGTAGACCTGGAAGCGGGCCCGCGGCACGACCACGAGCGCCTTCTCCTCGACGACCACGTCGAGCAGGACCTCGGCGCCCAGGACCTGCGGGGAACCGGGCGTGGGTTCCCCGCGACTGGGAGGCTCCGCCACGGGGTCAGGCCCAGCCGGGAAACAGCCGCGTCGCGGTGAGCGCGGCGAAGACGACGAGGGCGATCAACGGGGGGGTCGTCACGAGGTAGGCCATCGGACGCGACAGCCGACGATAGGCCAGCACCGCTCCCACCAGCCCGGCCGCCAGACCGAGCACCTCGAGCACGAGCAGGGCCCACGCCGACGACTCCCCGTGCCGACCGTCCTGCTCGGTCGCGAAGCCGTTCTGCGGGGTCGGCACGAAGGCCGCCCCGCGCAGCTTCGCGGTGACGATGGTCGCCCGCACGGAGTTCCACGGCAGGACGCTGTCGGAGGTGATGAGGGTCAGCTGGTCGGTGGGTGTGGGGTCGTAGAGCGCGTCGGTCACCCTGTCGTGCGTGACCTTCTCGACGACGTAGACGATCTTTCCCTGGGTCGTGGAGAGGATGATGGGGTCGCCGGAGTGCAGCGTGTCCAGTGACGAGAACGGACCGCCGAACGCGGCGTTGCGGCCCACGAGCACGGCGTTGCCGGGCTGCCCGGGAGCGGCGGTCCCGGGCACGTGCCCGACGCCACCGCGCAGGACGGATGCGCTGGCGCCCTCGGCGACGGCCTGCTGCTCACGTAACCGCGTGATCTGCAGCAGCGCCACCGGGTCGCCGATCGGGACGGCCCGGGTGGGGGCCACCGCGCCCTCGAGGCTGTCGTTGGCGGCGCCGTACGCCTCGTCGACCGCCAGCTGGAGGTCTTGCGTGAGCTGCACCTGCGAGCGCGAGGCGAACATCGGGCCGATGGGGTAGGCGACCACGGCGACGGCCACGAGGACGAGCCCGAGCAGCACCAGCCCACGGACCACCCACGCACGCAGGTCTGCCGGTGGGGACCCCGCCGTGGGCGCCGGGGCAGCCGACGGCACGGAACCCGACAGCCCCCCGGAGGAGAGGAAGAAGGACCCGTGGCCGGCGACCGCGGGGGTCGTGCCTCCTCTGCCGTCGGGGTCGATACCGTGGGGGCCCGGGCGATCTGCGGGGCGTCGACGCAGGTCGGAGGTGGTCATCGGGTGCCGCCCGACGCGGTCGGTGAGGCCGGCGGGACCCGCCTCCCGAGACCGGGGAGCGCCAGGGCACCGGCTGCCCAGGCCGCACCCGTGCCAACCAGGAGGAGGAGCACCAGGAGGCCGACCACCGACGACACCGGCGAGATGCGGCTGGCGCCGGAGAACGTCGCGTCCTGGAGGGCGACCTGCTTGGACCCGAGGATGACCGGCTTCTCCCTGGCGTTGGAACCCAGGGCGGTGTCGACGGCGGTCGTGCCCTGACTCGCGTTGTCAGTGGGGCCGGCCGTCGACCCTGACGTCGTGGTGTCGCCTGAGCCCGAGGTGTCCCCACCCCCGCCAGCGCTGTTGTCGAGCGGGGGTGCCGGTGGGGCGGCGGGGGCAGCGGGGGGCGGGGGCGTGACCGGCGGCTTCACCGGAGGCACGGTCACCTTCTTGACGCAGCGCGGCACCGTCGTGGTGCCGATCCTGGCGATGGCCGCGGTCGCCTGGGTGACGAGCTCGGGGGTGAGACCGGCGAGACCGGCCGGAAGGGCCGCCTGGCCCGTGGTCGTCGCGTAGCCGAGGAAGTCCTTGAGCATCTGCTGCTGCGCCGTCCGCGGGGCGCAGCCGTCGTCGACCAGCGCGTTGGTGGACACCACCGCGTACTCCACGAAGGTCAGGGGGTAGGCCCCGCTCGTCGTCGTCTGGAAGTACCCCTTGTCGCCGACCTTGCCGGCGGCCGACGTCGCAGCGGACGTCAGGGCGTCGACCGTCGGAGCGCTGTAGTCGGCGGCCGACGGGCCGGACGGCAAGGCCACGGACGTCAACCCGACGGAGACCGCCGAAGCGGCGTCGAGGACGACGAAGCGCACGCAGCCGTCCTGCATCCACCGGTTGCCCGCGGCGGCTGCCGGCGGGAGGCTGAGCGGACACGTCACGTCGCCCGGGCTGAAGTGCGGGCTGTCCTTGAGCGCCATGACGCTGAAGATCGAGTTGATCGACGACATCTGCGACGTCAGGTGGGGGGCGGTCTCACCGGCAGGGAGGTCGACGAGGGGGTCGAACGACGTCAGGGCACCCACCGCCTTCCCCACCCGCTTGAGCGCCTGGTTGAAGCTGTTGTCGGGGTAGACCCAGGCCGTCGCCGCCTTGGTGGACAGGTAGTCGGACAGCGAGACCGCGACGGAGTTCTGCCCGACCCCGTAGGTCGGTGTCGGCACGGGGGTGAACGGGAGGCCCGCGTGGGAGGGGTCGAACCCATCGAGTCCAGGGTTGCCCTTGGCGATGCGGTCTCCGAGGGGGTTGAAGTCGGTCTGCGGCACGCGGGAGTCGTAGGGGGTCGTCGGGTAGTCGTGCAGGACGATGCCCGCGACGTCGGAGGGCGCCAGGCGGATCGTCGGCAGCGGTGCCGGGTTGTAGGCGAACTGGCCGGCGGCCAGGGACGGCGAGGAGGTGCCACCGCTCTGCGCCAGCGCTGCCGCGTTGATGGCGATCGGTACGGCGACCTGGCCGGCCGTCAGGGGCGTCGTCGTGAGGGCCGGTGACCCGATGAAGGCGAGGTCGGCGCTCGTGCCCACGGCGGAGATGCCGGTGGGCCCGGCCTCACCGATCTCGCTGGAGAGGAACGACACCGGGATCGGCGACGACCTGGTGCCGCAGAAACCACGGTCGAGAGCCGACAACGGGGTCTGCAGCCGCTCGGGCCCGCTGGCGGTCAAGGTCTGGAGGGCATTCAGCCCGGTGCAGGTGCCGGTGTCGAACGTGGCCTTCGGGGTGGGGGAGAACGTGAGGTCGGTGACGTCGGTGAAGAACGACCCGTCTCCCCGGGCGAACCCGAAACCGACGACGCACGCAGAGTCTGCGTCGCAGGTCACCGGATCGTGGGGCTCCTGGCGGTAGTCGTGGAAGAAGAGCGTCGGTCCGAGCTCGTCGAGCTGTCGGCCCATCCCGACCCTGAAGTTGACGTCGATGGTCCCCCCCTTCCCGGCGTAGGCGTCGACCACGGTGGACGAGAGGGCGGGAGTGTCACCGGTGGCGTCGGCACCACCCGGGATCCCCGTGGAGAACTTCTTTCCACAGAACACGCTGAGGTAGGTCGGGTCCAGGTCGTTCTTGGTGCTTCCCTTGACCCCGGCGGGGAAGTCACCCACGGGCGGCAGGTCACTCGGGCAGGTCCCGAGCGTCTTCAGGCTCATCAGCTTGGTCATGCCCGAGATGTGGAACGAGATGATGTCGCCCTGGCGCCACGTCGACGAGGCCCCCGGGGTCACCTCCACCTTGATACTGCTCTTGGTGTCCGTGAACACCTTCGTCTCACTGGCTGCGGGGCTCGCGGCGATGGTCGACGCGTGCCCCGTACCGGTGGGCACGACCACCGCCGCGCCCATCAGGCCGATGAGCGCGGCGGCCAGGACGAGCAGCCGTCGACGAGGCCCTCCCCGCCCTGCTCCCCCACCACGACGCGTCCGGCGGGGGGCTCGTGCTGCGGTCGAGCGCGCGAGAGGAATGGCACCGCGAGGTGACATCAGGATCCCTTTCGTGGAGGGGTCGGGAGGGCGCGCTGAGGCCTCCGTCAAGGCGGCGCACCGCCATGGTGGGCTCGACGTCTGACCCCGGTCAAGCCGGTGACGACCCTTAGGACCACCTTCGGTCGGACGTTGCCAGCCCCGTTGACACTGGTTGTCTTTCGCGTCGTCTGGCGTTCACTTTCGGGGCCCCCGAGAGACCTCGAAGAGCCGGAGACTCAACCATCGTGGCTGCCCCTCCCGTCCCTTCGCGGACCCCCGTGCGCTCCCGGCGCACCGGACGCCGACCCGACGACACCCCGACCGGGGTCGACCGCGCCTTCGCCGGACTGACGACCAGCTCCGGGGTGACCGTGCTGGTCCTGCTCACCCTCATCGCGGTCTTCCTCGTGCGGCAGGCGTCACCCGCCCTCACGGCCAGCGGGTGGTCGTTCTTCACGACCGTCAAGTTCACGGTGGTGCAGCCGCCCGTCCTGGGTGTGCTCGGCCTGCTGATCGGCACCGTGGTGGTGGCCGTCATCGCCGTGGCGATCGCCATCCCCGTCAGCATCCTGACCGCTCTGTTCATCACCGACGTCGCCCAGGGGCGCGTGCGCTCCACGATGATGGGCCTGCTCGACCTCCTCGCGGCGCTGCCGAGCCTGCTCTACGGGCTGTGGGGGTTCGCCTTCCTCTCACCGCTGCTGCCGTCGGTGACGGGGTGGCTGTCCGACCACCTCGGCTTCATCCCGCTCTTCCGGGTCGACGTCGGTGCGCCCCTCATCTCGTCGTACTTCATTGCCGGCCTCGTGGTCTCGCTGATGGTCCTGCCCATCATCACGTCGGTCGTGCGCGAGGTGTTCATGCAGGTGCCGCCGGGCGAGAAGGAGGCCGCGCTCGCCCTCGGGTCCACGCGCTGGGGCATGCTGCGCGCGGTGGTCATCCCCTTCGGGAACGGCGGCATCATCGGTGGGTCGATGCTCGGTCTCGGCCGGGCCCTCGGCGAGACCATCGCGGTCTCGCTCCTGCTTCCCCAGGCACCGAGCGCCGCCGTGCAGATCTTCCAGTACGGCGGGTCGACCATCGCCGGCTTCATCGCCATCAACGCCAGCACGACGGGGCTCGCCCTCTCCGGCCTGCTCGCCGCCGGCCTCGTGCTCTTCGCGTTCACCCTGACCACGAACTTCATCGCCAGCGTGATCATCTCGCGCAGCCGTTCCGGCGCCGGTCTCGAGGCCTGACCCGTGACCACCACCGACCTCGTCGACCCGGTCACCACGCCCCCGCCGGCGCCACCACAGGCCTCCGTACCGAGGCCGCGCACCCGCGTGCGCCCGGCACTGTGGACCACCGCCGACATCGTCCTCGTGGCGGGGTGCGCCCTGTCGGCCGCCATGCTCACCGCCCTGCTGATGCACGTGCTCATCGACTCGCCCGGGTGGCTGGCCGACCTCGTCGTCTGGTACCTCCTGGCCCTGGCGATGACCTACGCCGTCACCCGCGACCAGCTCGGGGTGCTCGCGGCACGCGACCGGGTCGTGACGATCGTGCTCACGACCGGTGCCGTGCTGCTGCTGGTGCCGTTGGCCAGCCTGCTCGGCTACGTCATCACCCGAGGCCTGCCGCACCTCACGCTCAGCTTCTTCACCCACGACCTCAAGGGCGTCACCCCCGAGTCACCCCCCGAGGTCGGCGGTGGCCTCCACGCCATCATCGGCACCCTCGAGCAGGCCGGGGTCGCCCTGGTCTTCGTCCTGCCCCTCGGGGTCGTGACCGCCGTCTACCTCAACGAGACCCGCGGCCGCATGCGCCGGTGGGTACGCATCATCGTCGACGCCATGAGCGGTCTGCCGTCCATCGTCGCCGGCCTGTTCATCTACTCCGCCCTCGTCGTCAGCCGCCCCGGAGGCTGGGAGCTGTTCAACTTCAACGGGTTCATGGCCTCCCTGGCCCTGTCGCTGGTCATGCTCCCGACCGTCACCCGTACCGTCGAGGTCGTCCTGCGTCTCGTGCCCGGCGGGCTGCGGGAGGCCTCCCACGCCCTCGGCGCCAGCAGGGCCCGCACCGTATGGAGCGTCGTGCTCCCCACCGCGCGCAGCGGGGTCACGACGGCCATCGTCCTCGGGCTGGCCCGCATCGTCGGCGAGACGGCACCGCTGCTCTTCACGTCCTTCGGCAACACCATCATCAACGGCAACCCGTTCAACGGACCGCAGGAGAGCCTGCCCCTCTACGTCTACCGGCTGGTCAAGCAGCCCTCCGAGAACGAGCGTGACCGGGGCTTCATCGGGGCCCTCGTGCTCATCGCCGTGGTGCTCGTCCTCTTCTTCATCGCCCGCTCCCTGGGCCGGCAGACGGTCGCCCGCAGCGGACGGCTGCGACGCCTGGCGTCTTCCCTGCCGTCCGTGTCCTCCCTGTTGTCGCCGTCGCCGCGACGAGCCGCGTTCGCCACTCCTCCCGCCCTCTCTGCGTCAGCCGACGAAAGGCCTCCTGTGACCGTCACCGACCCGACCGGGCCGAGCTCCCCGACGCAGGTGATGGCACCAGCTGACCCCGCTGCCGTGGAGGCCGCCGCGTCAGCCGCCTCGAACCGCGCCCGCTTCGACGCCATCCGCTTCGCCGGCGGGCCTCCCGACGGAGCCGCCAGCATCGAGTCGGTCGACGTCTGCGCGTGGTTCGGCGAGCGGCTGGTGCTCGAGGACGTCAACCTCGTCATGCCCACCAACAAGGTCACGGCCCTCATCGGGCCGTCCGGCTGCGGCAAGTCGACCTTCCTGCGCATCCTCAACCGGATGCACGAGCTCGTGCCGTCCGCGACGCTCTCGGGTGAGGTGCTGCTCGACGGCGACGACATCTACGCCCGCCAGATCCGGGCCCAGCAGGTGCGTGCGCGGGTGGGGATGGTCTTCCAGAAGCCGAACCCCTTCCCGGCCATGAGCATCCGCGACAACGTGCTGTCGGGCCTCAAGCTCGGCGGGGTGCAGTGCTCCGACAAGGACGCCCTCGTCGAGCAGAGCCTCGAGCGTGCCGGCCTGTGGCGCGAGGTGCGCGACCGGCTGGACTCCCCCGGTGGCGCCCTCTCCGGGGGTCAGCAGCAGCGCCTGTGCATCGCCCGCTCGCTGGCCGTGCGGCCCAACGTCCTGCTCATGGACGAGCCGTGCTCCGCCCTCGACCCCACCTCGACGCGTCGCATCGAGGAGACGATCTCGCAGCTCTCGACCGACGTCACGGTCATCATCGTCACCCACAACATGCAGCAGGCCCAACGGGTCTCGGACTTCTGCGCCTTCTTCCTGGCCGCGGAGAACGAGCCCGGACGGGTGATCGAGCACGGCCTGACGACCGACGTCTTCGAGCGGCCGGTCGACTCCCGGACCAACGACTACGTCAACGGCCGCTTCGGCTGACCGCCGCCCCCCCAACCACATCATCAGCCCGACCCGACCAGGATCTGAGCACCCATGACCAGCAGTCGTACCCCGCGCCTGACGCGACACCGGACCCGCCTCCGGCGGCGACTCGTCGCGGCCATCGCGGCCGGACTCGCCCTCTGCCTGCCCTCGACGTCGTCGCATGCCGAGTCCCTCACGCCCATCAGTGGCGGCGGGTCGACCTACGTCGGGGTGGCCATGCGCAAGTGGGTGGCCGACGGCCAGACCCTCGGCATGTCGATCAACTACCAGCCGTCCGGCTCACCCGCCGGGCTGAACTACTACTCCCAGAACCTCGTCACCTTCGCCGCCACCGAGGCCGAGTTCACCTCGGTCGGCGTGGGCGCCCCACCCCGTGGCTACCAGTACGTGCCTGACGTCGCCGGCGCCGTCGCCATCATGTACAACATCTCGGAGTCGTCGGGCCGGAAGGTCGACTACCTGCACCTCGACCGCAAGACCGTCGCCCGGATCTTCACCGGTGAGATCACCAAGTGGGACGACCCGGCGATCGTGGCGACCAACAAGGGGATCCGCTTCCCCTCGCAGCCGATCCGGGTGGTCCTGCGCAACAACCCGTCAGGGACGACAGCCCTCTTCTACGACTTCAACTCCACGACGCTGGGGTCGGAGTACACCAACCGCTTCAAGCAGTTCGGCTGCAGCGGGATCGCCCAGCGTCCGGTGCAGATCACGTGCAGCAACCCCAGCTACATCCCCAACAACATCGTGCTCAACGACTCCGACCAGATCGCGCAGTACCTCTCCAGTGCCTCCGGCAAGTGGTCGATCGGTTTCGACGAGTTCGCCTACGCCAAGGTCTACGGAGCCTCGACCGCCTGGATCCAGAACGGCGGAGGCAAGTACGTCCTGCCGTACGCGCAGAACATCTCGACCGCACTGCTCAATGCCAAGCTGCGTCCCGACCTGAGCCAGGACCTCAGCGCGGTGTACGCCAGCACCAACCCGCAGGCCTACCCGATCTCGGCCTACTCGTACCTGACGACCCAGTGCGCGGCGACGGCCAGCCGGCCCACCTGCAAGGGCGGCTACACCACGGCCGGCCAGAGCCCCACGCTGGCCAAGTGGATGAGCTACATCGCCTGCGACGGACAGGTGAGCATGGCCGCCCTCGGCTACTCGCCCCTGCCTCCCAACCTCAGCCAGGAGATGATGAACTCGGTCGGACGCCTCACCGGTGCCGCGCCGACCACCCTCAACGCGTCCAACTGCTCGAACCCGCGATTCAAGGGCTCGCTGGGTTCCGGCTCGACCAGCCCCTGCGACCCCTTCCTCTGCGGCACGGGCAGCGGGCCGTCGACCGGCGGCAGCAGCGGGGGGACCAGCGGCACCGGCGGCAAGGGTGTGGCCGGGTCAGGCACCCCGGGCGCCCAGAACGGCGCCCCTGGCTCGACGGGCGGGTCCGGCACAGCCGGGGCCAAGCGGTCGACGTCGACCGGTTCGACCAAGACCGCGACGACGCCGGGGGGCACGACCCCCGGCAAGGCGACCGCCACGGCGGGCGCCGTGACGGCCCAGAAGAACGCGGCCGGGGGCGTCGTCGTCGCCCTGGGCGGGAGCGACGCCGCGACCTGGAGGGCGGCGGAGCCGGTGAAGTTCACCGCGGCCGTTCCCCTCGACCCCTTCGGCTGGCTCCCCGCGGTGCTCGTGCTCGTCGCCCTGCTCGCCCCGGTCTTCGTCGTACGACGACGGGCCGCGGTCGCGGCGGCCCCGCCGAAACCGCCGACGACCCCCCAGAGCTGAAGGCAACGGGAGGCTGACCACGGATGGGGACGCGCTCGTCCAGACAGCACAGTGCCCGCCGGACTCGCCCGGCGGGCACTGTGTGTCGTGGTGAGCGGTGAGGCCACGACCTTGGGTGGAGCTGAGGGGATTCGAACCCCTGACCCCTTCATTGCGAACGAAGTGCGCTACCAGCTGCGCCACAGCCCCTTGGTGCGTCCGAAACTCTAACACCGGCGCGGGTACCCGATGAAACCGGCGGGTCAACGCGCACCCGGGCGACCCCATACGGTGGTGGTATGGCCTCGACGACCTCCTCCCCCGTCCCCGCCCCCGTGCGTGCCGCCAGCGACTGGGCCTGGCGCGGCCTGATGGTCGCGGCGGCGGTCGTGGCGGTCGCCTACGTGCTGAGGGTCCTGTCCGAGGTCACCGTCCCCCTCGCCGTCGCGACCCTGCTCACGGCGCTCCTGGGCACCGTGCACCGGTGGCTCTGCCGCTTCATGAAGCGCGGGCCAGCTGCCGGCATCACCCTGCTGGCCACCCTGCTGGTCATCGCCGGGCTGGTCACGCTGGTCGGCAGCCAGATCAGCAGCGGCTTCGGCGACATGGCGTCGCAGGCCGCTGATGGCCTGACCCAGATCCGCGACTGGGCGCGCGCCACCTTCAACATCACCGACACCCAGTTCACCACCTACGTCGACGACCTGAAGACGACCGTCCAGAACAGTGCCGACCTGCGCTCCTACGCCACGAAGGCCGGTGTCACGGCGACGCACGCCGTCGCGGGGCTCTTCATCACCCTCTTCACGCTGTTCTTCTTCCTCTACCAGGGCCCGTCGATCTGGGCCTGGGTCGTGCGGCTGTTCCCGCGCGACGCCCGCAGCAGGGTCGACTCCTCTGGTCACGTCGCCTGGGGCCAGCTCACCGCCTACACCCACGCCACCGTGCTCGTGGCAGCGGTCGACGCGGTCGGCATCACCATCGGCGCCCTCGTGCTGCGGGTGCCGTTCCCGCTGGCCATCGGGGTGCTGGTCTTCCTGCTGTCGTTCGTGCCCATCGTCGGTGCCCTGCTCAGCGGTGGGGTCGCCGTGCTGCTCGCGCTCGTGGCGCAGGGCCCGGTGACCGCCCTGATCATGCTCGCGGTCGTCGTGGGGGTCCAGCAGCTGGAGTCGCACGTCCTGCAGCCCTTCATCATGGGCCGCTCGGTGAAGATCCACCCACTGGGCGTCATCCTCGCCATCGCCACCGGCTCGATCGTCGGAGGCCTCATCGGCACGCTGTTGGCCGTGCCCATCGCCGCCGTGGCCAACGCGGTCGGCACGCACCTGCTGGCCACCCCACCACCAGAGGAAGGGGCGACGGCCGGCGAAACCGCCGAGACCCCAACCCCCGAGACCGCCGCAGCCGCCCAGGGTTGACTCGGAGTCGCTGCACTCGACTGCGGCTTCCGTCGAGGTTGACTCAGAGTCGCTGCACTCGACTGCTGTTATAACCGCAGCCAAGCGCACCGGCTCTGAGTCAACCCCCCCGGGGGGAGGACTCGGGGGCCAGGGGAGGACGGGCAGCACCCGTCGGGACCAACCACTCCGCCGTACGGAGTCGCCCGCGTCTTCGCCGTGGCTGGTCGCCCTCGGCCAGAGCCGTGGGAGCGCTGAGCCGACGATGCGGCGGTGGCGGGAGCGCCTAGCCGACGACGCGACGGTGGCGGGCGGCCATGAGCTGCTCGAGCTCTTCGTCCTCGACCTCGATGGGCACGGGCACCATCGAAGGGGCCGGCGGCCCGGCGAACTCGCCCCACTCGACCGCCTGGCGAGGGGCGCTGTCCTTGAGCATGTAGGTGGGCGTGGGCACCGGGACCGGGCTCCACTCCTGGGCGAACACCGCAGCCGCCGCGGCAGCCCGGGCCTGCTCGTCAACCGCCATGAGGTCGTAGACCACCGGCCCGTCGGGCGCCAGCTCGTCAGCCCTCGACTCCTGCACCGGCTCCCCCTGTACCGCGACCTGCCGAGCCGCCCCGGCTACCGCACCCTCCGAGCCGGCAACCCCTGAGGCCGCGACCCCTGAGGCCGCCACCCCTGAGCCAGCACCCTCCGAGCCGGCAACCTCACGAGCCGCCGTCACCCGCGAAGCACCCGACGACGCAGGGGCTGCGGTCCGCGGTGGGCGCACCCGTCGGCGCTGCGCGACCCGGGCGGCTCGACGGACGGCCTGCTCGCGGCGGACCGAGGCACGGGTCCACGCGACCACGACGACGAGGGCGGCGAGCGAAACGAGCACCGACACCCAGCGCAGGACGCCGGCCATCGAGAGCACGGCGGTCAGAGGAAGCGCGAGCAGGGTCGCCAGGACCGCGAGGCCCCTGACGCGACGGACCAGCCGCCCGCGAGGAGCCGGAGCCCGACGGGCCCGCACGGCACCCGTCGAGACCGGCTCCGGGCCGGAGGACCCGTGATCCGCCAGAACAGGCTTGCGGGCGATGAGGGCAGGCCGGGCGGCGCTGGGTGCGGCTGCCCCGGGACGAGCGACCCCGGCACCAGCGGGCGAGAGGCGGGACGCGGCATACGGAGTGGTCATGGCGCTGGCGAGGGGCGCGGCCCGGCGCTCGAGGACACGCATCGCGTCACTGAAGCGGTCGACGGACCGCGCGGTCGCGAGGTGCTCGCGTCGACGGATCCAGTGCTGCACCAGGTAGACAGCCCACACCGCCACGATGACGAGGAAGATCAGGCTGCCTGGTTGCACGGACACGACGCTATGGGTTCCGGAGCCCTTGGCCACGGACCCGCGTCGGTGTGTCGCTCGTGGGGCCGTTGTGACTCGTGGTGCGGACGGTGTACGGGGCGACCCAGACGCGACCTGTGCCCCGAAGACCCGCCGGGCCACCCGAGTCGGATGATCGGCCGGTGACCTACTCGTGGGAGGAGAGGGTCGACCCCGCCCACCGACTGATCGCGTGACCGGTGTCGAGGTCCTCGCGGGTCAGTGCGAAGGTGCGGTGGTCGCGCCAGTCGCCGTTGATGTGCAGGTAGCGCTTGCGCACCCCCTCGTCGCGGAAGCGCAGGTGCTCGACCACCCGCAGCGACGCGGCGTTCTCGGGGCGGATGTTGACCTCGACCCGGTGCAGCCCGGCCGGACCGAAGGCGAAGTCGCAGAGCATCGCGAGCGCCCGGGTCGCGACCCCGGCGCCCCCGAAACGCCGAGCGACCCAGTAGCCCGCCGCCCCCGACAGCAGCGACCCGTCGACGATGCCGAAGAGGTGCATCTGCCCGGCGAGGTGGCCGTCGACCTCGATGGCGAAGGGGTACATCCGCCCGGCCCGCCCCTCACGGTTGAGGCTGCGGACGTACTGCCGGAAGGTCATCCGCAGCTGCTCCCCGTCGGGCATGGTCGGCTCCCACTGCCCGACGTGCTCGGCGTTGACACGGCGCACCGCGTCCCAGGCCCGTCGGTCGCTCCTGGTCAGCGGCCGCAGCACGATCGTGGGCCGCAGCCCGTCCTCGCTGACGAGCGTCGCCGGCCACTGCCTCACCGGTGGTCACCGCCACGCAGCTGGTCGACCGCGTGCCCGAGGATGGGTTCGAGCACGGCCAGCGCGTCCTTCACCCCACCGGTGGAGCCGGGCAGGTTGACGACGAAGGTCGTGCCGACGGTGCCGGCCAGGCCGCGCGACAGCACCGCGGTCGGCACCCCCTTGGCCACCCCGGCCGCCCGGATCGCCTCGGCGACGCCGGGCACCTCGCGCTCGATGACGCGGCGGGTCATCTCTGGCGTCGCGTCGGTCGGGGAGATCCCCGTGCCGCCCGTGGTGACCACGAGCGCGGCGCCTCCCGCCACTGCGGTCGCGAGGGCCTGGGCCACGGGCTCGCCGTCGGGCACGACTCTCGGGTCGGGCACGGCATACCCCCACGCACGCAGCGCCGCGACGATGAGGGGACCGGTGCGGTCCTCGTAGACCCCGGCAGCCGCGCGGTTCGACGCGACGACGACGACGGCGTCGTACGGTGTGCTGCCCGCCCCGGTGCCGCTGGCGCCCTGGTCGGTCACGAGCGCTCCTCACGCCAGTCGCCGCTACGGCCTCCGGACTTCGCCGTCACGCGGACGTCGGTGATGCGTGAGTGCTTGTCTACCGCCTTGACCATGTCGACCAGGGCGAGGGCGGCGACGGTGACCGCGGTCAGCGCCTCCATCTCGATCCCCGTGCGGTCGGCCGTGCGCACCGTGGCGACGATGTCGACCCCGTCGTCGGTGACGGTCAGGTCGACGCTGACCCCGTGCACCGCGATCGGGTGGGCCAGCGGGATGAGCTCAGGGGTGCGCTTGGCTGCCTGGATGCCCGCGATGCGCGCGACGGCGATCGCGTCGCCCTTCGGTACGTCACCACCGCGCAGCGCGGCCACCGCCACCGGGGACAGGAGCACCCGCCCGGCCGCAGACGCCTCGCGGGCGGTGACCGGCTTGGCGCTGACGTCGACCATGTGAGCCGACCCGTCGGCCCGCACGTGCGTCAGTCGCGGCTGCTCCGCACGTGGCTGTTCTGTCACCACGACCCGATCCTGCCCTCGTCGCCGCCCAGCAGCCAGATCTCGACCTCGTCGCCGGTCTCGAGGTGACTGACCTGCGCCGGCACGATGACGAACGAGTTGGCCCGCGACAGGTCGGCGACGAAGTGCGAGGCCTGCCCCCAGACCGGGTCGGCCTCCCACCCGTCAGCCGTCCGCGTGGCGACCGCCCGCGCGATCTGGGTGCGTCCCGCCGGGGAGCGCAGGTCGTGGCTGAGCCTGGCTCTCAATACGGGTCGGGTCGCTGGGGCCAGACCCATCATCCTGCGCAGGGCAGGGCGCACGAAGACCTCGAAGGACACGTACGACGACACGGGGTTGCCCGGCAGGGTGAAGATCGGGACGCCGCGCTCCCCCAGCGTGCCGAAGCCCTGCGGTTTGCCGGGCTGCATCGCGACCCCGACGAAGTCGACGTCACCTCGCTCACGCAACGACTCCTTGACGACGTCGTAGGCGCCCATGCTCACACCACCGCTGGTGATGATCGCGTCGACCTCGCCCGCGAGCCGGTCGACCACCGCGAGCACCTGAGCCGCGTCGTCATCCACGCTGAGGCGCTCGACGACCGTGCCACCGGCCTCGACCACGGCGGCGGCGAGCATGTGCGAGTTGGAGTCGTGGATCTGGCCGGGCGCCAGCGGCTGCCCCGGGGGCACGAGCTCGGCGCCCGTCGAGACCACGGCGACCCGCGGTCGGGGGTGCACCAGCATGTCGCCGTGACCGGTGGCCGCCGCGAGCGCGACCCTGCGTGCGTCGAGCACCTCACCGGCCCGCAGGACGGTCACCCCCGCACGCACGTCCTCACCCGCAGGCCGTATGGAGAGCCCCACCGGCGCCGACGCGTGAATCTGCACGGACTGCGTGCCGCCGTCGGTGTCCTCCACCTTGACGATGGTGTCGGCCCCCGGCGGCATCATCGCGCCGGTCATGATCCGGACGGCTTCACCGGGGCCGACCGCACGGTCGGCGACGCCCCCGGCGGGGACCTCCCCGACGACGGGCAGCGTCACCCGGGTCGCGGGGTCGTCGGGGTGGGCCGACGCGACGTCGGCGGCGCGCACGGCGTACCCGTCCATGGCCGAGTTGTCGAAGCCCGGCAGGTCGACTTTCGAGACGAGGTCCTCGGCCAGCACCAGGCCCAGCGACTGCTCGATCGGCACCCGCAGCGGTGCCCCGGGACGGACCGCCGCGAGGATGATCGCCAGGTGCTCGTCCACCGAGCGCATCAGGCCCCCAGCCTCGTGCCGTCGGCGACCTGCGGGGTCTGCGCACCGTCGACGACGACGTCACCGACCGCGACCACGCCCGCGCCGAAGTGCACGTCGCCCTTGACCACGAAGGAGGTGGCGCCCCGCAGCGACGGCACCCCATGGGCGAAGCGCTCCTCGAAGCCGGGCACGAGCTTGTAGGGCTTGCCGAGGTCGACGTACGGGTCGGCGTGGTGGATGACGCTGACGACCGTGGAGTCGTCGGCCAGCTCGAAGATGTCGGAGCGCACCAGGAGCAGCTCGTTGGTGGACTTGACCGGGCGGAAGCGGGTGCGCGGCACGAAGAGCGCCCGGGCGCCCTCGATGCGCTCGACCGCGGCGCCCATCGCCGTCTCGATCTGGATGACAGGCGTGGAGTCGGGGTCGCTGGGGTCGACGGTCTTGCGGTTGACGATGACGGGAAGGCCCAGGCCGACCTCGCCGCGCTCCTCGCTCTGCCCGAGCAGGCGGTCGACGACCCGCAGGTCGACCCACAGGTTGTTGGCGTGGAACGTCGTGTGGCGGGCGGTGTCCTGGAAGAACTCGTCCTCACCCTCCTTGACCATCGCGCTGTCCCGCAGCACCAGCTGCCCGTCGCTCTTGCGGACCGCGAGGTGGCCGCCCTTGCGGTCGTTGACGGTGCGTTCGCACACCTCGGCGACGTAGGGGATGTCGTTCGCGAGGAGCCAAGCCGCGATCCGGGGGTCGCAGGTGGCCCCGAGGTTGTCGGCGTTGGAGAGGAAGACGTAGCGGAAGCCCTTGTCCAGCAACGTCTTCAGTAAGCCGGAGCTCTTCAGGGCGACGTAGACGTCTCCGTGCCCGGGAGGGCACCACTCGAGCTCGGGGTCGGCCGGGTGGTCGACCGGCGCGAGGTCGTCGGCGCCCAGCTTGGGCTCGGCGCTCTGCAGGAAGTCGAGAGGCAGTCCGTCGACACCGAGGTCGGGGTAGCGGGCCAGGATCTCGAGGGTCGCGTCACGGGTGCGGAAGGAGTTCATGAGCACCAGCGGGAGGTCGACGCCGTGCTGCTCACGCAGGGCGAGGACCTGCCGGCAAATGACGTCGAGGAAGCTCAGCCCGTCCTTGACCTGCAGGGCCGACTTGGGCCCGGTGATGCCCATCGAGGTGCCGAGGCCGCCGTTGAGCTTGACGACCGCGACCAGGCCCAGGGCCTGCGCCAGTTGCGCTCCGGTGTCGGCGACGTCGTCGAGGGCGGGGACGTCGGTCAGCGGGTCGATGGTGTCCTCGGGGATCACCCCGCCCCTCCCGGTCGCGAGGATCTGCTCGAGCTGCGCGTAGTTCGCCTCGAAGGCCCTCACGGCGAGGTCGTCCTCGCCGTGAGCCCGCATCCGGGAGGTCGCTTCGGACAGGCCCTCAGCACTCATGGCCCCACCCTACGATGTGGGTCGTGGGCGTGGCGGACGAGGCTGAGCACGTGGTGGCGCAGAAGGTCATCATCCGTCGAGCGGCGCGGGCGCGCCGACGCGAGCTGGCGGCGCGACGGGACCTCGTCGCCGACGCAGAGCGGCTGGCCGAGCACGTCGTGACCCTGCTGGCCGGTCTGAGCCCGGCGTCGGGGTCGACCATGGCGGGGCGACGGTGCCGGGTCGCCGCGTATGTGTCGTACGGAGTCGAGCCTCCCACCCACCGCCTCATCTCGCGGCTCGTCGAGGCGGGTCACGAGGTCATCCTTCCCCGGATGCTGGCGGACCGGTCCCTGCAGTGGACGGCTGCGCAGGGGGCGGATGGGCAGGGGGCGGCTGGCGGCCGGGCGCTCGGCGTCCAGGCCCTGTCGACCGTCGACGTCATCGTCACTCCTGGCTTGGCGGTCGACCGGATGGGGACACGGCTGGGGCAAGGTGGCGGCTCCTACGACCGCGCCCTGGTGCACCGCAGGGAAAATGCCCTGGTCGTGACCCTCCTGCACGACGGGGAGCTGCGAGAGGTCGGTGAGCGGCTG